>JBPCVD010000394.1:0-9457 GCA_051010815.1 Rubripirellula sp. | reverse complement strand
CGCTAGCTCCGAACTCCACGGCTTTTCGTTCGCGACGACAAACTCCGCTCTGCTGGGAGCGTCGACTGGCTGCATTTCAGCAAGTCGCGGGTCGCTAGCGCAGCCGACAAAGCTGCAAATGGTGATGACATAGAAAACACGACCCATCGAAATCCCTCCATGAATAATCGACATCCGACGGGTTGGTGGATCCGTCTGAATCAATCGCATTGGTTGTGATTCGGCCAGATCAGCGTCACACCACAACTCGCCCCGCAAAAGACCCGTGATTCCTCGAAACACGCTCATCAAAATTTGCTGATGCGGTCTATACTGATTGGAAAAACTGGGAGGGCCGCAGCCTGCCTGACGTTCTGGCAGGCTGTTTTCGTCTTTCCGCTGGAGAGAATCCGTTGATGACCCGCCTTTCGTGTCCGAGCTTGCTCGCCCCAACCTTCGCCCTAATCGGCATCATCGCTACGACCGGCTGTTCGCCGCGGCAGGCCAATCAGCCAGACAAAGTGAAAGTCGTTCCGGTCAAGACCGTTGCCGTCGTTGAAGAGGATCTCCAACGGACCACGACGCAACCCGCCACGATCCACTCGTATTATCGCGCGGACATACGCGCCAAAGTGTCGGGCTACGTCGCCGAGGTGAAAGCCGACATGGGTGACTTCGTGGAAGCGGGCGCGACACTGGCGGTGATCGACATCCCCGAAATGCAGAAACAGCGAGAGATCATCGAAGCTCGAATCATTCGCAACCAGTCGGAAGAAACTCGAGCGACCGCCGGCATGGACTTGGCTCAAGCGAACGTTCTCTCGGCCGAAGCGAGATTGGCTCAGTCGAAATCAGAAATGAGTCGGGCGATGGCTTCACTGGCTGCCGTGGAAGCAGAATTCTCTCGCACCCAGGACCTCGTCCAACGTCAATCGCTGGAACGCCGGATGCTCGACGAAGTCCGAAAGAAACGTGACTCCGAACTTGCGAACAAAGAATCGACGGAGTCGGCGATCCAATCTTCGGAAGCCGATGTCACGGTGGCCAAAGCAAGATTGACCTCGGCCGCAGCTGACCTGAAAGCAGCTCAGGCTGATACAGCGATTTCTCGCCGTCAGCTGGAAGAGCTCGATGTGATGATCAACTACGCAACGTTGAAAGCCCCTTTCGCGGGCGTTGTAACTCAGCGCGGTGTCGCTCCCGGTGACCTGGTTCGCGAAGCGAGCGAAGTAGGAAGCGGGCATCCATTGTTTGTGGTCAGCATGGTCGAAACCGTCCGAGTTCAAATCCCAGTTCCGGAAGCCGAAGCCGCGCTCGTCAGTCGCGGCGATGAAATCACCCTCCGATTTCCCTCCTTCCCCTCGGAAGAACCGATCACCACGAAAGTGACTCGTTTGGCGGGGGATCTTGATCCGAGCACGCGGACGATGCTGGTCGAAGCGGAACTCCCAAATCCGGATCGAAAACTGATCCCAGGAATGTTCGGCGAGGCGACGATTTCACTTGCCACCAAAGCAGCTGCAAGAATGCTTCCCGCGCGTGCCGTGCGTTACGAGGACTCGGGCGAAGCGTACGTGTATATCGTGGAAGCTGACTCCACCGTATCGATCGCGTCAGTCAAAACTGGATTGGACGACGGTCACTCCATTCAAATCCTCGCCGGTCTCGAGCCTGGTCAACGAGTCGTGGACGCTCACCTGAAGCGATTCACGATGGGCCAAAAAGTTGCTCCCTTGAATCACTAGCCGGCACTCTCTTAATCGAATCGCAACAGCATTCGGCCTGCTTAGAAGAGGGCTGGATTACTAGCCTATAGAAGGTCGCTTGATGGGTCTTATCAACTTCTCGCTAAAGAATCGCTACGCGGTCCTCGCCGCGTCAATCGCGTTGTGCCTACTCGGTGCCGCAGTGATTCCCGGCATCACGGTCGACATCCTCCCCGATTTCAAGAAACCGGTTGTCGTCAGCTTCTTTTCGTACCCGGGCCTTCCCACACTCGACATGGAAAAGTCGGTGACGTCCCGAGTCGAGCGTGCATTGACGCTGGCCGGCAAGATCGAACACCAGGAATCGCGAACCGTACCGGGGGCCGCGGTCATCAAAGTCTTTTTTCAACCGGGTGCCGATCCAAGTTCGGCGATGAACGACATCGTCAATCTCGAAGCGAGTGACATGTTTCACTTGCCGCCAGGCATTGAATGGCCCTTCACGCTACGAAGCGAGCCATCGAATCTGCCCGTCGTTTTGGCGGCGATCTCTGGCGAAGGGTTGAGCGAGTCTGAACTGTACAGCATCGGTTACTACGCAGTCCGAAACAAAATGGGCGGTCTGAAAGGTGTTCAGATTCCGCACCCGTTCGGTGGCAAGTTCCGCCAGATGATGATTTACGTCGACCCTGCAAAGCTTCAAGCCCATCATGTCAGCGCGACCGATGTGGTCGAAGCTCTACGCAAATCGAATCTCGTTCTTGCCGGCGGTACGGCGCGGATCGGTGAAACCGACTATCAGATCCACCCCACCAACACGCTGCCCACGACGGATGACATCGAATCGATCCCGGTCGCCGTTCGAGACGGCCGGCCAATCTTCATTCGGGACCTCGGTTACGTCAAAGACGACGCGGCATTGCAATACAACATCGTTCGCGTCAACGGCGAACGCAGCGTGTACTGTCCACTACTGCGTGAACCGGGCGAGAACACGATCGCGGTCGTGGACAGAATCTACGATGGGATTGCATCCGAAATCCCCAAGATGAAGGAGCGGGGGGACATCCCCGAAGCAACCGAAGTCACGCTCGTTTCCGACCAGTCACATTACATTCGCAAAGCGATGTCGAATCTGTATCGTCAGATCGGCCTCGGCGCGATCCTGGTCGCGATCGTTGTCTTCATCTTCTTGCGGCGTTTCCTGCCGACCGTGATCATCGTTTCCTTGATCCTGCTAGCGATTCTGATCGGCGGACTTGGTTTCGCCTTCACGGGCCAGACCATCAACGTCATGACGCTGGGCGGCATTGCCCTTGCGATCGGAACGGTCGTCGACGCTGGAATCGTGGTGGTGGAGAATATCATTCGACATCAGCGGATGGGTAAATCACGACTCGATGCGGCCCGTGATGGCACACAGGAGGTGTCCGGTGCGATTCTTGCCGGAACCATCACGACGTTGGCTGTCTTTCTTCCAGCCGTCTTCCTGACGGGGATGATCAAGTATTTGTTCGAGCCTCTTTCGCTCGCGGCGACGTTCACGATCGGTGCCTCGTACATTCTTGCCCTGACCGTTGTTCCCGCGTTCTGCGCGACTTTCGTTCGAGAACGCGTTCGCAGCAATGCGATGTCAGACACACCAGACCCCGAGACGGAAGACAAGCCCCGACCACACGGACTCTACGGGCACTTCCTGAACCTGGCGCTCGGCGTCCCTGCCCTAACCACGCTGGCCATTGTGACGTTGGTTGGAGCTTCCTTCATGCTGTGGCCCAGGATCGGTTCGGAACTGTTCCCCGACGTTGATGCAGGAACCTTTGAGATCCGAATCAAGACGGTCCCCGGAAACAAACTTGAGGAGACGGAAAAGCTCGTGGCCTCGATCGAAGAGACGGTCAAGGGCATCATCCCCGAGAACGAAATCGAAACCCTGATCGCGAACATCGGCTTGCCGGTTGGCAAAGGGGCAGGCTTCTCGACCGTGCTCAGTTCCAACTCCGGCCCGGACACGGCCTATCTGATCGTGAACCTGAAACAGGACGGCCGTCGAACGAGCACGCAGACCTACGTCAACACGCTACGTGCCAAACTCGCCGAGGACTACCCGCTCGAGGAGTTTCTGTTCGTATCGGGCGGCATCGTCAACATGGCGCTCAACGAAGGTGTGCCGACCCCGATCAGCGTACAGGTCTCCGCCGGAAAGCTGGGACAATGCCGAGACGCAGCCGAACGGATCGTGGACGTCGTCAACCAGATCCCAGGCACGGAAGACGTCCAAATCGCCCAGTCGCTCGACTACCCACAGTTCGATGTGCAAGTCGACCGAACTCGGGCCAAATACCTGGGCGTTGACCAGGAAGAGGTTGCCCAGACGGTTCTCACAGCGTTAGGGTCAAGCGTCGGTTACTCGCCGACCATTTGGATCGATCCAAAATCGGGCGTCGACTTCTTCATGGGCGTTCAGTACGAAGACAACGAGTTTCGTTCCCTCGATGACGTTCGAAACATTCCGCTCTCTTTGAACACGCCCACAGGTCCCATCACGATTCCCTTGTCCAATGTGGCCGCGGTGAAACGCGTGAACATTCCCGGAGAGATCGCTCACTACAACATTTCTCGGGTCAACGACGTTCATGTCAACGTCTCCGGGCGAGATGTCGGTTCCGTGGCTCGCGATGTCGAATTGGCACTGGCGGGAATGGAATTCGAAAATGGAGTCAGCACGACCATTCGCGGACCTGTTGAAACGATGAAGTCGGGAATGAGCCTGCTTGGCGTCGGACTGGTCGTTGCGGCCGTTCTGGTCTACCTCGTCTTGATGGCGCAGTTTCGATCCTTTGTTGATCCTTTGATCATCATGCTGGCCGTTCCGCTTGGATTGGGCGGCGTGCTGGTCGTGCTGTACCTCACGAACACGAACATCAACATTCAGTCGTTGATGGGAACCTTGATGATGATCGGAGTGGTCGTGAACAACTCGATCCTGCTGGTCGAGTTTGCGAACCGTCGTCGTGCCGATGGGCTCTCCGCGCACGACGCTGCCCTATCAGCGGCCCAGGTTCGGCTTCGCCCCATCCTGATGACATCGTTGACGCTTGTGGCATCCATGCTGCCTCTTTCCATTCAATTCTCGCCAGGAAATGAAGCGATGGTCCCACTCGCGCGAGCCTTGCTTGGAGGCATGATCGTCTCCACGTTGCTGACCCTCGTGCTTGTCCCCTGCGTTTACTCGCTCGTGCATCGCCGATCTCAAGGTGCGGTCGCCTAGAAGACGCCCGGCTCGGACATGGCCAGGATCAAGGCGAAGAAGCGAACTGCGATCCCGACTGAGATGGAACCAGGTTGGATAGCCAAACTGGTTCTACGGCGTTGGCGCGGTCAGACCGATGCGACACCATGGGCGCGACATCGATGCGTGCGGACGCACCTCAGTGGCTGCTTGCTTCTGACCGATCGCCGGCGGCTACAGCAAAGGACATCTCACGCCGTAGCGACGCGATGGGAACCTACTTAACCGACACCGAGATCGTTCCCAAGCTCGACCTAACCAAGCTCGACCAAGCTTCACTGACCAGCTTCACTGAACCGTAAGAGCGTGCTCAATGCGTCATGGCGTAAGTGACGATATTGATGCCCATCGGATACGCCTTCTTGACCGAAAACTCGTCAAAGTACCATCGGTCCTCTCCTTCACGCTCCCAGCCGTCACCTAAGTCGGTGTTGTGGCAAATGAAGACCATGATGCGATCGTCGTCATCGGTGATCGCCCGATAGTGCGGCGTTCGCGTATCGCTTCCATCCCACGAGTTCTCCCACGAACCTACCTGACCATTTTGCATCCGATAGGCCGCGTTGATCGCTGGCACTTGCGGCTTCTCCTTGAGGTCGTAAACGCAATGAAAAATCTCGTGAGCGAGGGGCACTTCAAAGGGGTCGCGATCGGGAAAGACTCGCTTGAGTTGTTCGCGAAGATTCTCGTATTGATAGTCACCCCAAAAATCGTCGACCATCAAAAATCCACCGTTCAGGCAATATCGTCGCAATGCCTCCACCTCCGCTTCGCGAAAGTAGAGAGCACCTGGTTCAATGATGTAGATGAAGGGATAGTCGAACAGCTCCGGATCGGTCAGTTCCAACACGATCGGCTCGGGATCCACCTTCAGCGACGTTAACTGCTGCAAGCGCAACGAGAAGTTCAGGTCGCTGTCTCGATAGTCGGTGCGCCATCCGCCACCACCACGACCTCGTCCACCCACCGACTCGTACTTGATTCGAACGAACGTGAAGACATCCTCCTTGAAGTCCTGGTCGACCTCCCAATCGGGCACGCCGTTTCTGCCGTACTCAATATCGCCGCGGCCACGCCACCAACCACGTTGAGCAAACGCCATCGACGCGCCAAGGATCACAACACATCCGGCGGCACACAAAGATCGTCGCAGCCATTTCTTTCGAAAAGAATCGTTCATTCGGCGGGTGCCTCGTCTTCATCCAAATCGTCAGCAGATGTTGGATTCGGTTCAAGCGGATCAGGTTCGCTACCGGGTTCACTCCCGGCAACCGAGGCGGGTGGAGTCGCGTCGGCAGTCTCCCGCTCGGCGCTCTCCCGCTCGGCGTTCGTCTCCGAGCTCTTCGTTTCGGGAGTCTCGTCTGCAGGTTTCTCGTCCGCAGATTTCGTGTCTGCCGGCTTCGTTTCTGCAGCAGCCGCTTCTTTGAGCTTCAGCAAGAGCCGATGAGCGTCGCGATACCGCGGAGCCTCGACCAGTGCTCGCATTACATGATGTTTCGAACGTTCCAGGTCGCCCACATCGCACAGCGCCGCGGCCAACCGAAAATCGACCGCGGCCGGATCGACGGGGTCCATTCGAGAAAGTGCTCGCAGCGACGGGATCGCATCGGCCGGTTGCTCACGCTGCTCCGCGGAGTCCGCAATCGCATCGTGGCCCTCGGGAAGCAGCGGATTGATGGCGATCACCTTCTGAGCATAGGAATTGATGGCGTCCCAATCTTCACCCTCCTTCGACATTTCGATCAGACGACGAAGGGCCGGCAAGGCATCGCTCGACAGCGACACTTTCGTTTCCAGAGTCTTCTGCTCTGCTTCCAAGTCTTTGAGGTTTCGATAGACCAATGCCAATAACTCAAGAGGGTCACCTCGTTCGCCAGTCATCGCTTCGAGAGTCTGAATTTTTTCAAGCGATTCCTTCGCCTCTTCAAATTGCTTGGCGGCGACACGTGCCTCGGACAGCTTTCGAAGTCCCCAATAACTGTTCGGCTTGTCCTCCACCCACGAAGCCCATTGTTCCGCCGTGCCCTTTTCTGGCATCTCTTCACGAGACCAATCGGCCTCGGAACCGAAACTTTCTGCCCGCTTCCTGGCGTACTCCGCGAACTGACTGTCGAGCTTCTGCAGCGAGCCGACATGACGCGCCATTGCATCGTTGATGTTCAGACCGCTTCCAAGGTCCTCCAAAATTCCTTTGATCGCATCGATACCATGCCGCTCGATCATGAATTCGACGACGAGAGAAGACTCGTAATAAGCGAACTGCAAATGGATCGCAGAGGGAGGGCTCAAAAATGCACCGCTTAACTCGGTGACCGGCGTCAGCTCTTCGTCTAGCAACATCTCTCGATAGATCGGCGTCATCGACTCGCCCCATGAGGGGTCGCGTTGCCGTTCTTCGTAGACGGAAATTCCTTCGCTCAACCAGCGTGGCATCCGATTCTTCGTCTTTTCCAGTGTGACGACGTGACAGAACTCATGCCACAAAACACTCCGCCAGTTGGCCGGTTGCTCGCCTTGCGACGCCGGGCTGTTGGCGGTGATCACGCGACCAAAACAAACACCTAGAAATCCAGCACCACCGGGAAGCCCGAACGTGCGGATGGCAAAGTCTTTTTGTTCAGGAAAGATCTCGACCACGATCGGCGCGCGAGGTTTCGAATCGTACTTACTGCACAACACTCGCTTCGCCTCGGAAAGCAAATCAAGCACGGCCTCTCCATAGATCGCCGCCTCCTGACTCTCCATCCGAACTTGGATTCCATCGGCTTCAAGAACAGTGAATCCTTTGATTCGGTCCTGCAACGTCATCAAGTTGTGCGCGACAACGTTGTACTGGTCATCTTCGGCGACCAGTCTCGCCACTTCCCAGCCCACATCCTCGTGACCCAACCGCAGCAGGTCCTGTGCAAGTTGGAAGCGAGCCGGTGAATAGGACGGGTCAATGTCGAGCGCCTTTCTTTGATAGGCGGCCCCTTCCTCGAACCGATACTTCTGCGACAGCTTGAGCCCGATCAAATGATCCACTCGCGGATTCTCTGCCCAAGTACTCAAGGCCGCCGTCCGCAACAACTTCTCATTCTCGTAAGATCCGCGGAGATGAGCGATCACGGCAAGCAATGCCCAGGAATCCTGTTCATGCGGATTGATCTGCTGAACCTTCTTCAGCAATGCTTCTGCGACCCCATATCGCTCACGATCGATCGCAGCTTCCGCTTGATAAAGCAAACTGGGTAGATGATTCGGATTCAGTTTCAATGCCGACTCGATGCCAGCCGTTGCCTTTTCTGAATCGCTCGATTCCCAAGCACGGGCCTGTAGATAGGGAACTCTGGGATCGCTTTCGTTGAATCGCTGCGCCGCAGACAACGTTTCGGCGGCAACTTGAAAGTCACCTTTGTCCAAAGCCAATTCGGCCGTCGCGATGTACGCTTCCAAGTGCTCGGGATCGGCATCTCTCACCCGATCATAGAATGCTTCAAGGATTTTTCGGGCGTCCTCCCCCAACATCGAAAAGTAGCGTCCCGCCGCGACCAGATTGTCGCGGCTCGCATAACGCAATGGCGACGAATGCAGCAGCAACATGATCTGGTTCTTGGAATCCGCCGCGCGGTCCGGCTGATTTGCAAGCCGGTAGGCTTCCAGCCCCTGCATGCGAAGCGTCAGACTGGTGGGATATCGCTTGATCGCATCTTCGTAGATCTTTGTCGCTGCCTCGTACTTCCCCAGCGTCATTTGGCACTGAATCAGCAACCGCGGCCAACGCTCGTTCCATATTCCCGCCTCGACCTGCTCGGCGGCGAACGTCTCCGCCTCCTGATACTTGCCGGTCTTCAGCAGAGTCTGAGCATCATCCAGATCCGATCCTCGAACTGGCTGACAGCAGCAAATCAGGAACACCAGAAGTGGGAAACAGCGTCTTGCCCGATCTTTCATACGTTTGACCAGTGGATTTTGGCGTGCGAGGGTGTTAATCCAACCCCGAGCAGATTTTAACGTTTCGTCCAGTCTGGTGTGGATTTGCGCCACCAACTGTGGATTTGCGCCACCAACGATGACGCTGGATCGGAGGGATGCGATTCGAAACGTCGGGAACGGCCCGAAATCGTTCAACCGGCATTCATTCGCTTTGGATCCGGAGCCGACCCAAATCGATTACGATGTTCGCCGTTGCGACGCCCAAACCGCCGAAGCGGATGGAATTGTCGATTCGGCCATCATGATGAAGCTTCCCACCGTGAACCGTATCCAGGAACTGGGCTTCACCCACTGATGGATGTCCCACAACACCTGCTCTCCCGCCAGCACCATCGCTTTGTTTGGCTGAGACAGTCGCGCGGATTCCCAACCTCCCCCTCTCGAGCAGCATGATGACCCTGCAGCCCCCACGCGGTCGCAACTCCGCAACAACGGAGCGTTCCCCCCGACCTTCGTCACCGCCAACTCCCCGCGCGTCGCGCATCCACCACGGTCTCGATCACAA
>JBPCVD010000393.1:0-7578 GCA_051010815.1 Rubripirellula sp. | reverse complement strand
CTACTGCCTAAACACCTACTGCCTAAACACCTACCGCCTAAACACCTACCGCCTAAACACCTACCGCCCAAACACCTACCTCCTAAACACCTACCGCCTAAACACCTACCGCCTAAACACCTTGCCTCCCACTTGAAATACTCATACGGGTGCGAACCAAGTTGTCGGTTGCTGTGACTTACTTCTCAACTCAAATGACTCGCGGGTGTGCTGGACAGCATGACAGTCTTCGAAACTGTCGGACCAGGTTCGATTCCTGGGCGGGTTACTTGGCTTCGGCATGAAGCCGATTGGAACCATGTTCTCGGAGTGTGCTGGAAAGCACGCGACCGTGCGAAGGTCGAAGACCAGGTTCGATTCCTGGCGAGAGCACTTGCAATCAATGAACGTTGGCCACTCAAACCGGAGCAGACTGATGCGATACGAACACGACGATAACGAAGATCAATGTTTTCGAGCCGATGAGTAAACGGCGACGCGGCTTCCCATCGGAAACACAAGTCAAGTGTGGAGTGCGAGTCGTTCACGGCGACAAGCAGCTCGAGGAAAAGCTCGGCCGCAACGACCCCTGCCCGTGCGGCAGCCGACAACGATTCAAAAGATGCTGTCTCAAGTCGGGCCGCTTTTGATGGCTCCAATCGAGACGACTACTTTTAGAGACAAAGAATGAAACACGTCCGTTATGGAGACGGACGACAAAACGCTGGAGCCAGATGGCCAGGCAACCGGCTGCAACCCGGTCGAAGTGGGTTCGATTCCCACCGGCGTTTCTGATTCGAGGACTAGCACGTCATTACAGCTAGCTCATTAGGTAAGAGCATCAGATTCTTAATCTGAATGTAACGGGTTCGATTCCCGTGCTTGAAACATGACTGGCAACCTACCTCGAATTCCTTCCATGGTTCCTCGGAACCGTGACGCTGGGGACTTTCTCGTCATTACAGTCGCGTACCATCAAACGCGGAAGGTTAGAGACCTTTCTCAAAGTCAATGACCAGATCCCTGCCCCGGCATTTTGCATCACAACCGGCATTTTGCATCACAACCGGATTGCAAATCCAAGCCCGTAGCCGAGCCAAAGAGGAGATTGACATGCATGATCTGATCACAACGCAAATCGACGCTCGCCAGCGAGCGCTCGGCCTGAACGAAACGCAGCGAGAATTGCTACCGCTTGCTTTTGGTCCATTCCTCGACTCGGTCGCAACGGCGACGGCTCGCGGAACGTTCTACAACTCTCGCGCGGAACAAGAGGCGGCGGTTGAAGCGGCGCACCGTGACCTGTTCGAAGTGGATCGTGACGTATACCTGGCTGCTTTGATGCTGCCGGGCGTGACGGACTACAGCCGCCAGATCGGTGTGTGTCGACTGCTACAAACGACTCGCGAGGGTGGAATCATGCCAGCGGAGTTCGAGACGGTCGCCGTCACACATCTGGTTCGCGGACTGCCAACGCAGCGAATGCTGAAGCTGTTCGGAATGTTGCGTCGCGGTCGAATCAACAACGCTCGAACGCGTCGATTGATCCTGAGTGAAATCCTCGGTACCGGCGGCCTGGAATTCTGGGCGGTCAAGTATCGCGAAAAGCTGCGGGTCGCGCTGACGCACGCATGGGGCCGTCGAACGACGAGCATCCTGCGTAGCGTGTTGACGAAGTCGTTGGATGCCCGCACCGAGAAGGAAACGCAAATCGTTCGCCGGAACGTGACGCGATTCGTTCGCGGTGATGGCGTGGAGCGTGTCGAGCAATGTGTTCGCTTCCTCCTTGGTGACGAAGATGGCGTGACGCTTGATCGCCTGACGGCGTACCGTGACGCGAAGTCTGACTTCAACCGCGGCGCGGCCCTGCCACCTGAAACGATGGAAGGTCTGCGCAGCCGATATCACAAGGATCGAACCACCGCCGAAGTACTCGAACTGACAAAGTCACAGCTAACGACCGGTCAAAAGATCGCCGTTCAGCGAAAGGCGGAGCAGGCGGGTGTGAAGGTTAGATTTGATCCGGCGAAGTACGACGCAGCGCGGCTCTACATTTACGCTTTCGAGTTGGGCATGACGGACGAAATTCGTCAAGCTCTTCGCAACAAGGCGGAAGCGGCTGCCGAACGACTTCCGGTGCGGTTCGATCGCGTTGGCATCTTGATCGACACGTCGCAATCGATGGTCGGTCACGACACACAGGCTCGACGTCCGATCGCAACAGCACTCGCCCTACGCGACTTGCTGGCGGCGACGTCGGATGACGCGGCCCAGATTGCATCGGATGGACGAACGACCGAAAGCTGTGAACTGGTCGAGCCGTCGGGCGACACGTCGCTGGCGGCAGGACTGGTTCAGTTGTTGAAGTCGCAGCCGGACGTTGTTTTCGTGCTGTCAGACGGATACGAGAACGCGCCGGCCGGACGCTTTGGCGAAACGGTCGCGGCCGTTCGTCGAATCGGCATCACGACGCCGATCCACCAATTGACGCCGGTCTTCGCAGCCGAATCGCAGGGCATTCGCACGCTGAGCGATTCTGTATTTGCGATGCCGGTCAGCAAGCCGGAAGCAATCGGAATTGGATTGCTGAAGGCATTGATTGAGTCCGACGTCGACCGAGGCGTCGCGGCTCTGTTTGGATTGACCAAGGTCGCTGGTTACTTGCCGGCGGTCTAGTTGTATCGAATGTCCCAGCGCCCGATCCATCATCGGGCGCCGGACAGTTCGGTGAATACACAGGAGATCGAAGAATGTTCCGTAAGCGAAAGAAGATCGCAAGCACACGCATCGAACTGCGCGAAGTCATGCGCGGATGCGAGGCAGGCCGCCTGCAAAGCGTTGGCTACATGCAGGTCATCCCGTTGGTCAGTGATTTGAACGATGCTCGATTCGTCTCCCCGGTCCAATGTGACGCGGCGGTATACACAACCAGCTACGGAACGCTCGGTTTCCGAAACACGAGCGATTCGGTGATGATCGTGCCGTGCCATGCTGGATACGTCGTCAAGCAACAAGCACAGGACCACGCGATGGCACACGCCGGCGTGGTCGCTGCCGATGGCGACCGACGATACGACACGGCCGCATGCATCCAGGCTTCACAGGGTGGTTTCATCCGAAAGGGTTCCTATCGCATGCTGATTCTGCCGCACGCTCTTCGCGAACACGCGATGCAGAAGCGTGGGGAAAAGAATTACCAGAAGCTATGGAGGGACATTGCGGCGTTCAACCAGCGATTCGGCGTGACCCAAAAAGGTCACCTCGAGTACTTCTTGAAGGCATTCAAGAAGGAACTGGACGAGTTCGTCGCAGAGTTCGAGTCTGTTCCGCGTCAAGTCGGTGCAATCATCCTGATCGATGACCGCGTCGTGGGCGTCGAGCGAGCACCGTCGCACACGTACTGGCAGAGCATTTGGCCGAGCCTGATTCGCGAGTGCTACGGATCGCTGGCGATCGAAGCGGCAAAGGCGAACGGGGATCGTCCACCGGACCGATCTCCGCGAATGCAACTGCCGGTCGAGATCGCATCGCTCGACGAACTGGAGAATCTGATCGCCGAGATCGCTTCGCAAGAAGACGAACGAGCGCGTTCAACGGTCCGCGATCTACTCGACGAACCGCTGGACTTACAGTACGAGGAAACGGTGTCTGATCGACGCGTTGGGGCCGACGTCACAATTGACACTGCAACCTCGGAGGACTTCACCGGACAGGTGATCCGCGAAGGCGACAAGATCGTCTACGCATCGCTTCCGGCAACCAGTGCGTTCGTTAAGTCTCAGGAATGGACGCGAGCCGAACCGTTCGCGATCTGAGCGTTTCGCTCGCCTTTCGGCGGAGCGAGACGACGAACCTGAAGATCGGTTTGTCCGAGAGGTCGAATCGATCCAAGCGTAAGCCGAAAGGCTGAACACCACGAAACGCCCTCGGCCGAGAAATCAGCTGAGGGCGTTTTTCGCACAGATGGCAGATCGGAACGAACCGAGCCCGCCGATCGGCAAACGGATCCAGAATCGACGAAGGACGGCCCCACATGTTGTTCCGGCATAGGAATGCCGAATTTCGGACGCAGTTGGAGGAGTGAAGTTGAAAGCTTGAATCGAGCACCCTCCTGAGGGCTTCTTGCTCAATCGCTCGATACGTCGACCGTTCGGTCGCGAACAACAAATCCGCTTTCCATCTTGATGACCTTGGGAGCGTTCAGACCGGCAATTGCTTCCCGAATGTTGACCGATTCGACCGCCTGAGTCTTGTACGTTTTGTAATAGTAGATCGCTTCCTTGGTATTGGCTGCGGAAGTCCAGACGGTGTAGTCGGTGAGTGATTCTCCACCCGACTCACGGATCGATCCCATGGGAATGTCGAATGCGTTCAAGATGTGAAACGCGTTGAAGATCGCGTCGGCCGAGCTACGTGCTGGAAGCGAAGTGTTGGCAAACGCGACTGCACGAACAAATCGCGATGGAGAGGAATGATCGCCGGGCAGACCGAACAGTCCGGTCCCCTGTCCGAACGGACGAATTTTCTCGCGTCCCACCGTGACTTCATTTCGATTCACCGGACTCAGGCCGACGTAATTCTGGAGATTCGTTGCGTGCCAGTCGAAGCTCGGATTGTTCGTGACGGCGTTGACCGTGTTGTCGAAGATTGTCAGCCCGGACTTGGTGTATTCAATGACGACCGATTCGCCGGTCGCATCGGAGACGGCGTAGTGGAAGGGGGCGATGCTACCGATTTCTTTGATGTGGGTACCGACAACCGAGACCCTCGGCAGAGCGACTTTCAGCTCCTCGATGCTGGCGAATCGAGAGAGGATCCAGTTGCCAAGCTCTTCGCTCGATATCGCTCGGTCTCGGTTCTGATCGTTGACGGATTCGAATTCGGCGCTGCCCGCGAAGTAGAACGCACCGAAGTAGAGTCCTTTCTCATTGACGCCGTCCACCACAACCGGTTTTTCCAAACAGTTGGCTCCCGCGAAACCGTACTTGGCCTCGTAGGTAAAACCTTCCTCTTCGTCATTCCACGCCAGAGTTGTGATTTTGGTTCCCGCTGGGACAACCACAATATTCGAACGAATGTCGAAACTGAATTCCATCGTTCGGGCGGCAACCGTCGCCCCGTCAAGGCTCTTCAAAACGATGCCGGTGCAAGCGGATGCCGATCGGACAGTCAAACAAAGCGTGCACAGCAATGCGATCAGAGCAGGTTGGATGCGGCGTGTCATGATTGACCTACTAGTTAAAGGAACGTGGAGATTGGTGATCTCAGTTCGGGCGCGTCCTGCCCAGAGTGAATCTACAATTCCGGAAGACCATCCGGTCGGCAACGCACTTGGATACCTGAAATATGAATGTCGCCGTCGGTTTTCGCGACCCGCGCTCTTGTGCACTCGTTATCGGAATCACTGCGACCTGAGGCATTCGCGTTGTTTGTGTTTCAATCTGTTTTCCGGGTGACGCAGCCAATTCGCCGGCGACCAGCGGGTCTTTTGGCGGAACAGAAAGAGTCGAATCCGTGGATGCGGATCCTGCTGTCATAAGTTACGAGATGGGCAAGTCCCAAGAATTGGTTGCCGGCACGTTTGACGTTGTAGTAAGTGCTGGGCTTGCAAACGCATCCGCGATCGAAACCGGTCGAGTTCGATCTTTGAAGTCGCGTCTGCGGAAGGTTCGTCGCGATAGTTAACCATTTAGGAATTTGATGAGGCCCGGACGGACGACCGAAACTGGTCAATCGAGGCAAATCCAACGACTGGGAATTTTGCGAGCTCAGCAGTGACCGCGGCGAACGGAACACGGCTTATGAGTCGGGGTCACGCAACGCGCTGCTTCAGCCGGAGAATCGCGCCGACAAATCTGCGACGGCAGGTTTTGACCGTCGGTAGGAGACGATTGCAATGTCGAGATCATGAGTAAGGTATTTTTCGATCGCCCGTTCGAGGGCTCCGATGATCCACTCGTCGCGGTTGCCGAACACGCCCCCGCCAAGCAACGTCAGGAATACCGAACGAACGCCGGTCAGAGAGCCGTTCAAGATCGCGCCGCAGATTGTTGCCTCGTAGGCTGATTCGAGAATCAACTTTGCGAAGTCGGCCCAAGCTTCGGTGGGATGCCCCCCGTACGCCACCGGCAAACCGGAACAATAGGCTTGCGAAACGCGATGTTCCGCGTCTGGTAGCGTGACCTGCGCATCCCATTGAAATCCGATCCGCAACTCGCCACGCAATTCGTCGATTTCTGATTCGCTGGCCCGCCGTAGTTGACCGGTGATCTGTTCAAGCCCTTGGTCGGTTGGAAACAGATAGCCATTTTGCATGAACCAAAGCTTGCCATCGATATTTGCAAACGCTCTTCCGAGATCGGCAGCGCAATCGATTTGCCATTGCGCAGATTGCCCAATGACGTTTCGACCGCCGCCATCGGGCACCGAAACAAAATAGTTGCGGTAGATCGTTCCGGCTCCGCAAGCGATCGCGCAGGTAGGTCCTTGCGTGTGATCGTTCTCATAGATGCCAACACCCCGTTCGGGCGTCACGGAAGGGCCGGCCATCTCCAGTAAATTGAACTGCGAAGCGACTTGAAAAAGAGCATTTGCGTTGCCCACGTCCGAATGCAACTGCCGAACATCACCAACAACCTCGCGAACCCTTGATTGCCCCGAATGGGCATCAGTTTCTGCTACCGCCGTTCGGAGCTCGGAGAGCTTAGGCGTCTCGAAGCGACCAAACGCAATCCTTTTCCCATTTGGGCAAACGATACAATCTCGGTCGACAGAGAGTTCTCGCCGCACCTGCTCGGGCGACTCCTCTCGGATTCCGGTGACGCTCTCAAACCAAGTCATCATCATTCCTATTCGATAGCAGCAGAGTCTCCGATGAAATACTAACCTCTCAACGATTCAGGGGATCCGCAAGATGAACTTACGCTTCCCAATTCGCCCGCGCGATTCTGGCGTGCCCGCGACGCGTTTGAAGTCCAGCGACCGGCCGGAACTGAGCAGACAGACAGAATTGCAGAACAGACATCGAGCCAAATGAGCGCGGCACATCACGACCGGGGGACCACATTCAGTTTGATGAACGAGCTGAATCACTCGATCCGGGTCTGCATTTTGCCTCACTTCAGCTCAGTCCGGGTGCAGAACATGGCGGGCGTGTCCATGACGCCCAGAACGGCTTCTCGACTGGATAGAGATCGGCGACTCGATTACGATGGTAGATGTCGCAGAGCGGCCCCCGCCCCGGTGAATTCTTCGCCATCCAGAGAAACCTGAGCCGATGCAAGTCAATCTACATCGCTTTGTACCCGCTCCCTTTCGTTTGCTGACGGCAGCTCTGCTAGCCGTTGTCATCGGATTGGGCCCTCTGCATGCTGACGATTCGGCGGAGGAGCTCCGTTTCTTTGAGCAAAAGATTCGACCGTTGCTGGTCGAGCACTGTTACGAATGCCACAGCGAAGAAGCCGGCGAGCAGCAGGGCGGATTGTTGCTCGACCGTCAATCGGGATGGATGGAAGGCGGAGAGACAAACAAGGCGGTGATCCCCGGCGAACCGGAAGCCTCGCTCTTGGTCGCTGCTATCCGCTACGACAGCGACGATTT
>JBPCVD010000392.1:0-8033 GCA_051010815.1 Rubripirellula sp. | reverse complement strand
GTTCTGGAACGACGCCCCTGTTGCACCTTGTGGCCGGCATTTCTGCGGTCGACGTTGGGTGTGTGACAACCTGCGGACAGGAACTCAGTTCGCTGAGGGATGCAGCTCGCCGAGACTTTCGTATCGCGAATGTGGGGCTCGTATTTCAAGACTTTGCGTTGCTCGATTATCTCAGTGTGCTGGACAACGTTCTCTTGCCCTACCGAATCAGTCCTGCGCTTCAACTGGATGCTTCGGTTCGAGAGCGAGCGGAAGGTCTCGCGGCATCGTTAGGGATTGTTGGGCTGCTCTCGCGGAAACCGACGGAGCTTTCGCAGGGCGAGCGTCAGCGTGTGGCGGTATGTCGGGCCGTGATCGCGCGACCGAAGTTGCTGCTGGCTGATGAGCCCACGGCCAACTTGGATCCCCGAAATGCTACTCGTGTGCTCGATGCGCTGCAGGATTACGCGCATGAACAGCATGCAACGTTAGTCGTGGTTTCTCATGATCGCGAAACGATAGAACGATTTGAAGAATCGGTGGATGTTTCCAGCTTTAGCGCAAAGAGTCATCGCGAAGAAACGGAGACAGTTGGTGCTGAGTCATCGCATCGCGGCACGAATCGGGGCGAGGTTCGGCCCGATGCGTGATTGTTTCTATTTGGCTTGGAAATACCTGCGACATCACCGCCTCACGTCGTTTGTCTTGGTGGCGTCGATCGCGCTGATTCTCTATCTGCCGGCAGCGTTGCAGTCCATTGTCGCCAATGCTGAACAGCACTTTCGTTTCAGGGCGGAGTCAACCCCGTTGATCATTGGTCCTCGCGGAAGTTCGTTGGAACTTGTTCTGGGTGGGGTCTACTTCGACAAGCCAAGCGATCAGGTCATGCGTCTGGCGGAGGTGGCTCGCGTTGAGAGTCAGAACCAGACAAAAGTGATCCCGCTCAATACGCGTTTCACGGCGCGCGATTGCCAGGTCGTTGGCACGACCACGGAGTACTTGTCAGTTCGAAATCTACGGCTGTCCCAAGGAAGACGCTGGGAAATGCTCGGGGAATGTGTGATTGGATCAGGTGTTGCCCAACGGCTGGGGTTGGGGGTTGGTGACAAAATTCCTGTTTCCAAAGCGAGTGCCTTCATTCTTCGCGATGCGCCGCTGCGACTTGGGGTAGTGGGGATTCTTGCGACGACGGAAACGCCCGATGACGAAGTGATCTTTGTCGACTTGGATACGACGTGGGTCATCGCGGGGCTTGGGCATGGTCATGTGAAGAACGCAAAGCATGGAACCTCCGAGGCGCAGCTGTATACGGACATCACGAAGGACAACGTCGGGAGTTTTCACTTCCATGGGGAACGGGACAGTTTCCCAATCACTTCCATGATTCTTTTTCCGGAAGATCAGAAAGCGGAGACATTGCTGTTAGGGCAGTACTTCTCGCCAGAAGAAACGGTGCAGATCGCGCGTCCTCGAGAAGTGATGGAATCACTCCTGGATAGAGTCGTGATGATCCGTAGCTACTTGCTTGCGGCGATCGGACTGGTGTCTCTCGTGACGGTGGTCATGATGATGCTCGTGATCGTGCTGTCGATTCGACTTCGACGTTCAGAAATTGTTACGATGTCAAAGATGGGCTGCGCTCGGCACACCATCGTTTCCATTCTCGGTTGCCAAGTCTTGATCCTGCTTTTTGTCGGCGGCTCGCTCGCGTGCTTGCTGACATTGATCACGAATCAATATGGCACTGAGTTGGTCCGGTTTCTCGTGCTGTGAACATTGGAATCGAGGCATCTGAAGCCTGGCTGATTGCAGGGTGTGCAATCAGGCCCGTGTGCCGTCGGCCGCCTTAACGGTGGGCGTTGGAAGCACATTGTCGGCGACGGCGTTCACTTTCGAATTCACGGACTTCCGGTCGATCGAACTCCACGCAACGAGAGTGATCGGTAAGTAAATCAGGGCAGACAGCCACTGGACGGTCGTCAATTGGTTGTAACGACGGTGTCCGATGACGAACGCCTCGCGATCGGTGATCTCCGCGGTGCCGATGTCGATAATAGCGTCCAGTTGTTCATGCACGACGAAGAGTCCGATCAGCGAGCAAACAAGCAAAGCGACGCAGGCTCCAAGCGCGTAACCATACTTGGGCGATTGGCGAACGACGAAGAAGACGTTCCAGATCATCAACAATGCGGTAAGCAAACCGAATAGCTGCAAGATCACGGTCACCCGCTGGGTGATCATTCCACCATCCATCGGATCGTTTAGCACGTCGTGCGAAATTCTTACGACGAAGCCGGTGTAGAACGTGAGTCCACCCCAGTACAACGCGAACGCAAACAGGAGCAAAATTCGACAAACGAAAATCATGTGTCTCGGTGGCGTCGAGAGGGGCTAAGAGACTCCCGCTTCGCGAAGCGTCTTTTCAACAGCCTGCAAAACGGCTCGGTAGCGGGTCGGACTTGCGGAACGAAAGCGACTTCGGTCACGCAGGATTTCGTAGCAACGAATCAAATTCGAGATTCCAGCTTGAACGTCCCCCGCGGAGGCTTCATTCACGGATTCGTTGATCATTCGTGAAAGCGACGCGGCAGTTCCCAATGCTACGTCTGGTCGATTCGCGCGGACGCCGGCACTGACACGAAAAAAGGCGAGTCCTGCCGAATTCGAAAAGGGTGCTGAGCGGTCAATGATATCGATCACTTCATTGCAGCGGCGGGCCCGTTCGTGCATGGGCGCCTCCAGTCGCCACGGTATGCGAAGTCGAACGGCCCACTCATAGGCGACATCGTCCACGGACCACCGGGCTAGCTTGGTGTCCTGAGCTCTTGCGCTGTCGAGGTCACCCTCGACCAACCGTTCCAGCAATTCAATGATCAATCGGTGATCTGCGGAAAGAGCCTGACGCAACTGAGTTTCCTGTGGTTCGGACAACTCGAGCGGCATTCCAAGCAGACGACTGCTGAGGATTTGCACGGCCAAATCGGTGTCGTCGGGATGGGCGGTCGCGAGCCGTCGGAGCTGATTCATGTAGTCATTCGATTGCCCATCCAGACGGCGAATCCTGGCCTCCATATTCGCGCGTTCGGCGGAGTCGTCGAGCAGCGGGATCCCTACTTCGCGGACCCAGTCTTGATTCTGTTTTGTAAGAACGGTGGAGAGATAGACCGGTAGATCGAAGCTCGGGCAGAGGTCTGTAGCGACCTCCATCCCGCGCGACAGGGGAAGGTGGTCACTGAGAAACGACGAAATGACGTCGGACGTTTCGAGTTTGACGAGCGCGGGCGCACGCATCGCAAGCAAATTGCGCTCATCGGTAATCGGTTCGGCCCCTTCGCACACATGACGTAATTCTGCTTCGTCCAACCGAAGTCGCGAGAACAGATGCGTTGGAGTGATCACGCCAAGCCGGTGGAAGAGTTCGCGATCCTGTGGGTTGAACCGGCAAGTCGTAGGTCCATCGGGGTTTACGGATACCGCTTCCGGACGCATCGGTTCATCCGAACTAACGAACATGAATACTTCGTCCGTTGGTTCGTACAAACGCACATGCGAAAAGACGTCCAATAGCGATGCGCCCATGGATCTCGTCAGTTCAACGTCAATGAATTCGGCGTTCATCCATTGCAGGAATATGCCGCCTGGATTGAGGTGCTCGTGAATGATTTGGTCGAACTCGCGAGAGTACAAGTGGGAGGCTCCCGCGGTCCACGGGTGGGACGGCTGCGATACCACGACATCATACTTTTTATCCGTCAGCGTCAACGCGTTTCTCGCATCGTTGAGAATGATGTTGATACGAGAGTCGGTCAGCGGATCATGATTTCGAAGGTTGGCGACAACCCGATTTGCGTCGACGACGGAAGGTTCGATTTCGAGAATGTCAATCGTCTTGATCGACGGAGGGATCACCTCTGCCGCCACGCCACCCCCAAGTCCAATGATCAACATGGACTCAGCCTCTGGCCGAATCATCGAGGGTAGCGATGAAAGCCAATGTCCGCTGTGACCATGCAGCTCGCCAACACCCTTGGGAAGAAGCGACGATTCGGGAAGACCATTCGTCTGGAAAATTATTGAATCAGTGTCATCGAAAACGCTCACCGTTGCCGACTTGCCAGTGTGGTTGAACAGGAAATCACCGTCGGTAAGTTGTCCTGTGAGAGCGGAGACTCTGAGTACGTTCTCGGGGGGCGATGGGAATTGGCTGGCAAACACCAGCAAGGCAATGGCAGCGACAACGAGATGCGTGCGTTTTACTTGCAAGACGAGCGCGACGCCGATCGCGATCAGGATATTCATCATCACTGCTAGCGCGACGGCGCCGTGGTATTGCATCAATGGAAGAATCAAAATACCCGTTGCGAATGCTCCCACGATTCCTCCGAGTACGTTCCAGAAGTAGACGCGAGCCGATGCTCTGGCCGCTTCATCTTTGTTCCGAGCGTAAATGCGAATCGCAAAAGGAAAGGTCGCTCCGATGCAGGTCGCCGTCGGCAGCAAAGCTAGAATCGATGCGAATACTTGAACGCTCGTCGACGACGGACCTCCCCACACACCCCATGGCCAAGTAACCATTTCGTTGACCAGTCGGTAGGTCAACAACGTGCAGATTGCGGCGGCCGCCTGTGCGTACACGAACCAAATCGCGGCCGACCTGCGACTCTTCATTAACCGCGACGCGATCGCACCCCCGATCGCAATGCCAAGCAGAAACCCTGCCAGCATTGTCGCAAAAGCGTAGACGCTTCCGCCGAGCATCTGACCGAGCATTCGCGTAAAGATGATTTCATAACAGAATGACACGCCGCCACTGATGGCGGCAAACGGAAGAATCCATCGGTATCGGGAGACGTCAAACGTCTCCTCCTCATGCCTGCTACCGCGCCGCTTTTTCGTCTGCTTTCTTGCATGTTGTGAACCTCCAGATTTCCGGTGGCTTTCTGCAAGCTTCGCTTTCTCATCTTCGCTGACCGGCGAGAGGACGTCGCTGTGATTCCTGACCAGGGCCAGGACGATCAAAAATACAAGCAGGTTGGCTCCAACGCCAATCCACGTGGTTTGTCTCAAGCCAAGTGCGGGAAGACATACGAACGCGGCGAACATCGTTCCGAGCACGGCTCCCGCGGTATTGATCGCGTAGAGCAAGCCGATCTTCGGGCCCAATTCTTCGTCTCGCTTCACCACGTGCCTAGTAAGCAAGGGTAACGTTGCACCCATCAAGCCAGTTGGAATCAAAATCAATCCGAACGCAGTTCCAAAGCAAAAGAGACCTTGAGCGAGGCCACCTGCGTGCGGCGGTTCCGGCTTTCCACCAAGCACGGCTGATTGGATGGAGTAGGCAAACGCGATCCCATAGGGGACGAACAACGCCGCCAGCGCCACACCCAGTTCCAGCAGCCCATAGGTCAACAAAGGGCGGCGAACTGCATCAACGACACGACTAGCTACCAAGGAACCAACAGCGAGACCCCCCATGTAGGAGGCCAGCACGACTGCCAGAGCTTGCTCGCTCGTTCCGAGCAAGATCGCAAACTGGCGAAGCCAGACGGTTTCGTAGAGCAGTGCCGCGAACCCGGAAATCAAAAAACAACAGGCCACCAAAGCGAATTGGTGTTTGTGAGGTGTGTGCTGCAAATCAAACTCGGCTGAATCGTTCATTCATTTTGGATCGATAATCGAATGAGCCGAGAATTTTATCAAAAGAAAGAGCCCGGAAATTCGCTCGCGAACATCACGTCGAGGTCTCAGACGCGTCGGGAAAGTTGCAATATGAATGGATACAAATAGATACCCTGATTGATTCTCTAGGTTCGAGATTGCTGCGTCTCTTCTGGAGCGTATTTGTATCGGCCTGGAATACAGATCTCGCATTCATTACGAAACGGCCGACGGCTTCGGGGTTGACTGCTTTGGTGCCAATCTTTGGCCAGACGGGGGGTGTCCTCGGATTCGACGCGTCATAGGGCGCCTGTCGCATTATCGAACGAATATGTCGCAAACGCGATCGCGTTCGCTTCTCGTCGTCGTGTATTATTGAGCGTTCGCAGACATCGCGTTTGTGCACGTTTTAAAAAGATCAATTCTTTCCATTTTCTATGAGGTTTCTTGATGAAGAGAGTCAGGAAGGCGAACCTCGGTTTCACTCTAGTGGAGCTGTTGGTCGTCATCGCCATCATTGGCGTTTTAGTCGGGTTGCTGCTGCCTGCGGTTCAGGCGGCTCGCGAAGCTGCTCGTCGCATGAGTTGCAGCAACAACTTCAAGCAAATCGGCCTAGCCGTACACAACTACCACAGCGCCTACAAGCAATTGCCCATGCATGGGGCTGGCACGACGAGTCCCGGTGGTTCGAACAACCCCGCTGGAAACCCTGGCGCAACGGAAAACTGGTGGACAAGCTACGGTAACGCGAACGCTTGGCGTTTGAGTGCACTCGTCGGCATGACACCGTTCTTCGAACAGCAAGCGCTTTGGGAGCAGATCAGCAATCCAAGTCAGGTCAACGCGCTGGATTTGGATAACCCTTACGTGTTGCCAACGAGTTGGCCACCCATGGGTCCGAGTCCTGACCGGATTCGTTACCAGCCATGGTCCACGGAGATTCCGACGATCCGTTGCCCGAGTGATCCCGGGGTTGGCTTGCCCGCTCTCGGCCGAACCAACTACGCGATGTGCTTGGGCGATTCGTCGTGGTACAGCATGCGAGGCGGAACGAATCACGGACGCTGGAACATGAACATTCCTAATCGGTGGAAGTATGTCGCAATCAACGGTTGGACCCGACAAGGTCGTGCTGCTAACCGCGGGGTCTTCGAGCCTCACAAAGAATCGAAGTTCCGAGACATTCTCGATGGCCTTTCCAACACGATCATGATGGGTGAGATCGCGACGGACTTGGGTGACCGAGATAAGCGTACGATAGGGACGAGAAATCCCAATCAAATCGCCAATATCCGAGAGAATCCCAAGTGGTGCGAAGACCAGGGTCAGATTGATCCGGAACGTCCGCAGTTTTGGGCTCCCGGTGCTCCGGTTGAAACGAATGCGAACATGGGCCGCGGCTACCGCTGGGCGGACCAGCGAGTGCACGATTCGGGATGTCACACCATTCTTCCGCCGAACAGTGAAGTCTGTTGGGTGAACAATGTTGGCAACACTCTCGTCGCGTCCATGTCGAGTCGACACCAAGGCGGTTGCCACGTTCTGATGGCCGATGGCGCGGTGGTCTTCATGACCGACTCTGTCGAAGCCGGTGACAATCGCGCACCGATGGTGTGGCTCAATGGCATGAATCCAGGCCCTTCACCTCCGTCGAACTTTCCAGGTTCGCAGAGCCCTTATGGACTCTGGGGTGCATTGGGATCGAAGGCTGCCAGTGAAACGATCGAAGAGCAGCTAAACCAATAGCTTGCGATTCAGATGCAATACGAACCTTGGCTTCGATTATGGAGCCAAGGTTTTTTTTGTGGCCATCTTTCGGCGCATGAAAAAGCCGACCAAGGGTTTTGGTCGGCTCCGGGTTGGACTGCCGCGTAAGCGAATTACTCCGACTCGTCGGGTGCAGCCCCGTCCAAATCGGCCTCACCCGCCGCAAGATTGGCTTCGTACTGCTCCACGGCGGACTGTTCTGCATCGTCGGTGACTGCACCACCGCCATCACTGCAGCCTACGAATAGGCAAAGCGAGCAGGAAAGCATCAGTGCGCGAAAGATGTTCTTCATCGGAATACCTCAAAGTGATTTGTTATCAAGAACAATGGGTCGGACCCATTCTAACTCAAGGCGACTTTGCGAACAGACTGGAGCCGCGAAATGCGAGTGAGACGTCCATTGCTCGCCGAGCATCGTGGACCGTTGAGTGGCATCGCAACGCACGTGACGGTGGTTGATCGAAAGTATGACCTACCTCTATTTGATCCCACCTAATTTCGTCGTGTTCACATCGATCGGTTGAAGCTCGTCTCGACCCTCCTCGATCAAGATAACTTGATCCACCGGCACTTCGACAAAGAGCTGAGTCGTTTCTGAGGTGGGCCAGTAGATTTCGAGACGACGGAT
>JBPCVD010000391.1:0-2909 GCA_051010815.1 Rubripirellula sp. | reverse complement strand
GTTGACCTGGTAACGGTCAACCGCAAGCTCGACCGCGACTACAGCGACGGTCTTGAAGTCGCAAAGGCCATCAAGTCAGACGCTGAGATCGGTTCCGTTCCAGTCATGCTGGTGACCAATTATGAGGAGCACCAGGAGGCTGCGATGGCGGCCGGATGCGTCCGCGGATTTGGCAAATTGGCGATCGGTGACCCGGCGACCCGCGCGGCCTTGGCTCCCTACCTCGATCCGAACGACACCACGTCTTAGTGCGGCGGCCCGTCGTTTGAGTCGCGCGGATCTCTTCCCTTTCGGTCGGAATTGGGGAATCCCCTTCCCTTCACTCCCGCCGAAAGATGGTTAGGATTGGGACTGGATTTGCCAAATTCAGATGGTCACGGCATGAACGGCCCATTCCGCAAACTTCTTTCCGCGAAGATTCACCGAGCGACGGTTACCGGCGCCGATGTGGATTACGAGGGAAGTGTGACCGTACCACCCGAGTTGCTGGAGGCTGCCGGGATCTTCCCCTACGAGTCGGTTCATATCTGGAACACAACCCGAGGATCGCGGTTGGAGACTTATGCGATCGCCGGCCTTCCCGGCTCACGCGACGTCTGCGCCAATGGCGCCGCAGCACACCTGATCCGCCCGGGCGATCGAGTCATCTTGGCAAGCTACGCATGGGTACCGGTCGATGCGATCGCGGAACATCGGCCAAAGTTGATTTTTGTCGACGAATCCAATGGGATTAAGCACACTGGCCCAGAGGTTCCCGGCCCGCAGCGGCGACAAGCCGCCAAGGGGAATTAGGCCGTGCCCCAAGGGATTGGCGTCGTACTCGTTGCGATTGTGATCGGTCTGCTAGCTGGTTGCTTGTTGGGTACACAACCGAGTGTGAACGGCCATCTGGGACGCAATGTCGAACATCCGTTGCAAGCGTCCTTGATTTCGTTCGCCAGTGGTACGGCGATTTTGCTGGTTCTGAACATCGCGATTGGTGAGTTTCCGCCCGCATTCACGACGTCACCACGCTCGTTGCCTTGGTGGATCTGGTTCGGAGGCGCGATTGGAGTGATTCTGGTCACCACATCGCTGATCTTTGTGCCCCGTGTCGGTTCGCTACCCTGGTTTGCCGCGGTCATGACTGGGCAGACCGTCGCTGCCGTTGTGCTGGATCATTACGGCTTACTCGGAAATCCGCGTGCCGAAGCGTCACCGCTCCGGCTGCTAGGCACGGCGCTTTTGATCGCGGGAGTTCTCGTCATTGTTTCCGCAAAACGGTTGGAGTTGCAGCGAAGTCAAGCAACGCCAGCCACCGCGCCTATACCAGAGCAGGCGTCGTCAACACGGCAAGACGGTGCACCCTAGGGAACTGTCGACGGACGCTCAGAGCATCCTTGGGTCAATTTGGGCCGGCTGGGCGAGCGGCCCCGAATGCCGCAGCTGGAAGCAGAACAGAGGTGAGAGTGGTATTCGCGAATCGGCCAAACCCCATGCAGTTGCATTGAGTCCCGACTTTCCGAATCCATCGATTGTAGGGCCCAGCACTTGTCTGACGCTGACGGCTAACGACAGTCTGGGAAAGTCAGGAAACCTGTAAGATCATCAAAAACCCAGCTTGAGGCAATTTTTAACGCCGCCTATGGTAATGAGGTCTCGTTTCCAAGATCCCGCATCGGGGCCAACTGATACCAGTCTCGCGCAGATGAAATACCGTCAAATCGATCGAATCACGTCGCTAGAGCCGGGGAAACGGCTGGTCGGCGAGCGGACGCTCCGTGCGGAGGAGGAATATCTGAAGGACCATTTCCCTCAGTTTCCCGTCATGCCCGGCGTCATGATGCTCGAAGCGCTCCACCAAGCCGCGGTTTGGCTGGTCAAGACTGGGGATGGATTCCAGTCCCCCCTTGTCCTCCTTCGAGAGGCAAAAGGGGTCAAATTCGGCGACTTCCTCTGCCCTGGCGAGACATTGGAGATCACTGCTGAGCTGCTCAAGGACGACGGAACCACTGCAACGATCAAAGCTACGGCGGCGAAGGAAGGGCGCGTGACGGTGACCGCGCGTCTGGTTCTGGAACGCTGCAGCAGCAACGAACCCCCGTGGCTCGGCACAGACGAACAGTTACGTTCTCTCTCTGAGAAGCAGTTTCGCGAACTCTACGGCGATGTCGCATTGACGGCCGAATCGCTTTAGACCGATATCTTCCCAACACATTCTTACGAATCACCACAAGACATCCAAAGAAGGATTCACCAATGGGACTTTCCCAAGAAGAGATTTTTGCAAAAGTACAGGAAGCACTTGTCGACGCACTCGGCGTTGATGATGACGAAGTCACTCAGGAAGCGACGCTGGTCGGCGACTTGGGCGCCGAGTCGATTGACTTTCTCGACATCGTGTTCAAGCTCGAAAAGGCATTTGATATCACGATTCCGCGTGAAGAACTGTCTCCCGAGGACATTTTGACCAACAGCCAGTACGTTCAGGATGGCGTGGTCACCGGCGAAGGCATGGCAGAGCTCAAGCGACGGATGCCGTGGGCAGACCTTGCCGAATTTGAAAAGAACCCACGAGTCCAGGACTTTGGCAACCTGCTGACCGTTGGCGACTTGTGCAGCTACGTCACCAGCAAGGTTGGCTAGTTTCGCTCGCCACCTGTGAAGTCGGTCCCTGTACCGACGGTTCCGGTGCCGACTGTTCCTGTGCCGACTGTTCCTGTGCCCCGGTCTCTGACCGGGGCTTCAACTCCCTTTGAATCTTTATTCTGGCTGATCGCCGATGCGTTGGTTTTGGATCGATCGATTTACCGAATTCTCCAGCGGCAGTCACGCCAAGGGCATCAAGAACGTGACGCTCGATGAGGAGGTTGTGGACGGATATTGTCCCGGCTATCCAATGCTGCCACCAACGCTGATCATCGAAGGGA
>JBPCVD010000390.1:0-23481 GCA_051010815.1 Rubripirellula sp. | reverse complement strand
TGATGGGGGAAGGTGACTACGAAGTTCAGATGTTCTACGCTTGCAAGGCGGATGCGGTCGGCTCAAAGCTCTCCCTGACGCTTGGCGATCAAAAAATCGAGAAAACGATTGAAGTTGCTCATGATGTACCACTGATCGGTCGTGAAGAAGATCACTTTCAGCGTGTCGAGGGTTACGTTCGCGATTGGCGTCCCATGAATTTGGGCGTGATCAAAATGGTGCCGGGTATGGCAACGCTGACGCTCGCGGCCACGGAGGTGACGGGACAACAGGTTGCCGACATGCGTTTGCTATTGTTCCGGCGGATCGACCAGACGAATTAAGTCTTGCCAGGCCTGATTCGCCGTGGAATCCCGGCTGCGCATGGACGCGTCTGCATGCGGAAGGAAGAACTTCCTTTCTCGTCAGCGTGCTGACAAACCCTCGTCTTAACATGGGTTGGAAGATTCGTTTTTGAACCACCGTTAATCTATGACGGCTATTCCGACTGGGCGAATCGCCGTTGGTGCCTGCTGCTGTTTGGACGCGCGGAAAAACTGTGCTAACCGGTCGTCAGGTGACGATCTAAGCCAACTGCCGGTGCCTTGGAGTGGGGTTCACCGTCCCTTTTCCGCTTGAGTCAACGTGTCCCTGCCACGTCGTCCCGCTGGCGAAAAGCTTCGTTCCGCGACAGATGAGATGCCTGTGCCTGCCTCTTTGAAGATCTTCTGTGCTGATGGTGACGAGTCTGCCGTACTTCGTGTCGGCCGCCGCTTGGACAAGTATCGCTTGCTGAGTCGCTTGGGCGAAGGCGGATTTGCGACGGTGTTTGCCGCTCAGGACATGATCGAAGATCGCAAGGTCGCTCTCAAGATTCCCGACGAACGCTACGTCTCCAACACACAATCGTTGGATGATATGCAGCGTGAGGTTCGGATCATGGCCCGCCTCAATCACCCCTGTGTCGTGCCACTCAAGGACGCCAGGTTCATCGAGGGGCATTTTGTCATGGTCTTCCCACTTGGCGAGGAGACGCTGGCGGATCGGTTGGCGAGAAGAATCTCTCGAGCGAGTGCGATCGACTATATCGTGCAGATGACGAGCGCCGTTGCCTACGCGCACGAGCACAAAGTTTTGCATCGAGATATCAAGCCTGAAAACTTCGTGCTGTTTCCCGGCCAGTCGATTCAACTCACGGACTTTGGGTTGGCACGGATCGAACGCGGAGGGCACGACGTTTCCGCATCTGGAACTCTCGGATACATGTCGCCTGAGCAGGCGATGGGGCGACCAAACT
The DNA here is from genome assembly GCA_051010815.1 of Rubripirellula sp. Taxonomy (GTDB): domain Bacteria; phylum Planctomycetota; class Planctomycetia; order Pirellulales; family Pirellulaceae; genus Rubripirellula. The sequence continues at coordinate 22,205 of JBPCVD010000390.1, read as the reverse complement.
ACCGCAGCGATGTGTTCTCGCTTGGACTGGTGATCTATCGAGCGTTGGCGGGGGAGGTCCCGGAGTACCCGTTTGAGTCGCTTCCCGGGTTCAACAAGTTGCGGCGTGGACTTTCACAGGATTTCGTGTCCTTGATCCGAAAGGCGATCGACCCTTCGCCAAAGAAACGATTCCGGGATGCGGTTGCGATGCGAAACGCGATGGAGAAGATCCGGTATCCGTTGAGCGATCGTTCGATCACGCTGAAGGCTGGGGAATCAGACAACACGCTAACGGTGCGTCGCGTCGCTTGAGGCTGAAACCTGTTCCAACACATTTCGGGCGGTCTTGTCGGCCAACTGAATCACCGGTGCGATGCCAACGCCGTGCAACGCGTTGCTGACGAGTGATAGACCCTCGAGCTTCGCCATCTGATCATCGATGCGTTTTACCCGCTCGGTGTGACCAACGTGGTATTGGGGCATCGCCTGGTTCCAACGCACCACTTTTGACATGACGGGATCGCCAGTCAGCCCAATCAAATCGCTGAGCTCATCCATCGCAATGCTTGTGAGTTCCACATCGCTCTTTTTCAGTAGCTCGGGCTGCATCGCACCGCCGATGAAAACGCGAATCAAAACGTGATCATCCGGAGCACGCCCCGAGAACTTTTGACTTGCAAAGCTGCCGGCAAGAATTCGGCGATTTTCGGAAAGTGGAACCACGAAGCCAAAGGTGTCGACCGGTCTCTGGATATCGACCCGACGAACACCGAGCACGACAATCGCGGTCGAAGCAGATTGGATGCGCCGCAACTCTTCCGCGACATCGTTCGCCAGCGGTTCCAGCAACTTTGCTGCAGGCGACGGGGGTAACGCGATCACGACATGATCGAACGTTTCAGCGGTTTCATTGACGACTAGTTCCCATTGATCGCCACTGCGTTGTAGAGAAGTGACGGTGGCGTCATTGTGAATCGATTCATCGGGCAGGCAATTCGCTATGCCTTGGATCAATTCGACCATTCCACCCTGCATCGCGCGGAACTGTCCGTAGCGAGCTCCCGTGCTATTTCGCTCGACCGAATCCTCTCCGGTTCGGCGTCGCACGGCGGTCGCCTTGGCAAGCGAACCGAAGGTCTGCTCCATGTTCGCGATGGAACGCATCGTCGCCTGCATGCTCAGCTTTGTCACATCGGCGGTGTAAATTCCCGCTGAGAGTGGCGCGACGATCCGGTCGAGCACCTCACTGCCCATTCGACGACGAACGAAATCAGCGACGGATTCGTCACGTTTGTCGGCCGCTGGGCGAACCCAACGCTCCATCAGGAATCGCAACTTGCTTTTCCATGACAGCAGCGGCGTGGTCAGCATGGGCAATCGTTGCGTTGCCCGCATCACCACGAAGCCGTTTGGGATGGGGAGGAGTTTTCCTTCACGAACGATTCTTGCCCCGCGTCCTCGGACGTTCGGTTCAATGAGCCGATTCTCGAGTCCGATCTCCTGGCAGAACTCCAATGCTGCCGCCGGTTTGGTTGAGAACATGTCCGCGCCGTGATCGACCAGAAAGGGGCCAACACGCTCGGTATGGATCACACCGCCGACACGATCTAATCGCTCAAACAGCGACACTTCGACGGAGGGATCGAGAAGGTGAAGCTTCGCCGCCGTGGCCAAGCCTGATAGGCCACCACCGACGACAGCGACGCGAACCGGCGGATTACGACTCAACGGAGATCAAACCTAATGCGGGCGTTAGCGATTCGCGCGAGGCGAGTGAAGGGCAACACGGAAGCAAATTAAGCTCTCGCCGCACCAGCGACCAGATGGCGGAACTTGTTGTCGCACTTTGATGTCCGAAGTGTTCCAGGATGACCGGCCGAGGGGTTCTGAAGACAAGGGTTCAGTCATGAAGGAACTGCAACCCCGCCAGACTTTTAGGTTTATTGGAGGCAGTCCGCTTGGCGAAGGATCGTTCCAAGGCATCGCCTGATTCCGTGTCAGCCGACCCATGCTCGCTGGGCATTGCCGCGCAACGCAGTCGTTTTAACGCGACCCTCTCGGCGCCCCCCGTGGCGGCCCACTACTGCCGCCGTAACTTTCTTCCATCGACATTTCATCGTCCATGCTCATCTCATCTTCCATCATTTCCATTTCCATTTCCATGTCCATATCGTCGTAACCTTGGTCGTAACCGTTTCCGCGTTGGTTTCGACCGTTGCTTGCCAAACTCGTTGGTTTCCCAAACGCGGTTGCGATGGTCACGATCACGGTCTCGACTTCCGGTGAGAAGAGTCCCTCCATGGCCACATGAAAGTCGGCCGCGTCTTCGGCTCGTTCCAATGAGTCGAGCGAAGGACTCAATTGCCCCACAACCAATCCCAGTGCGTCAATCAGAGACGTCGAGCCAGGGATGTCCGCCTTCCAGGCAGCGATGTTCTCGGACCAAGGTTCGGAGATCGTCTTGGGAACCCAGTAGCCTTCGATTTTCACCATCTCGACCGCTCGTGACACACCATCTTGCTCGACGGTGATCGATGCCGTGTCCCCCTTTTCCGACTTCACTGAAATCTGGCGCGCGACGCCAAGCCCCATCTGTTCCACCAAACGTGCCAGATAAGGTGCCATCGCTTTGTCGCGTTCGGCCAGCCATTTGCCGAAGCTCTCCACCTGCAATTGATCGAGGTCTGCGGCTTCGGGCGCAAGGCCGGTTCGCAACAGCCCAGCCATCAGCAGGAATTGTCCGTCGATGATGTCTAGTTTTGCCGGTGGCAAAGCCTGAATACGAGGACTCGACAGGAACCAGTTTTGCCGTGTGACGACCACGTCGCCAAGGCGATGCGCGTTGCCCACTAAACTTCGCCATGAATTTGCATTGATTTGTTGCGCGCCAACTCGCACTAGGTCGCCGATATCCTTGCGGTAGGATGGAGGCAGCGCGTCGTAGATGGCAACGATGTGACCGTTGGCGACGGCGTCATCAATCTGTGCGAGAAAGTCTGCGACATTCGCATCTTTCTTTGGCGCGACGTACTCGGGAGCTGCAGGGGGTACCGGAAGGGGATCCGGGGCGGCCGCGGCTGCGGCGGCAGCTAGTCCCTGCATTTCTTTGACCCGATTGGCTCGACCGCCATCGATTTCCCGGGACAGTTCTTGAGCTTGGATACGACTTTCACTTCGCAGGTCATTCAGTTTGACTGAAACCCGTTTTCCGCCACTCATTTCAAGAATGACGGAGTCACCCCAAAGACCGATCATCTTGGCATCGACTGAATGCGTCCCTTGCAGGTTGGTCCACGTTTCTGCTTGGGCGTTGACTGTCAGCAACCCGACAAGCAAAAGCGCTAAAGACCAACATGGAATCAGCGGAGTCCGGGCCGGACGAATGCGAAAAATAGGTCGGGTCAACATGGACATCAGGAGTGCCTTAGGAATGAAATCGGGGCCCGCGGTCTGGGCCAATGAGTACCGGCGGTGTGACGCACCGGGCGTAGGTGGGTGGGGCGCAGCGGTAGCCCCCGCGGCCCCGCATGGACACCAACAAATTCATTATATTGAGGATGCGGCTGAAATGCGGCCCTGAAAACGGTCGAGAATTGGGCCAGTTTTTTGGGGGGCGAGCCCTCAAAGTTTGGCCTGACTGAACGGATTTTGCGATCAATCCTGCGGAGGAGCACATTGAGTGACACGATCGATTCGGCACCCCTGGACGCCGAAGAAGCGACTCAGCTTCGTGAAAAATACTACAACGCGACGATTGTCGAACGAATCGACGCCAACAGCGACTTGGCTCGTTTTCGGATTCGGCCCGATAATCCGATCCCACCCTTCGAACCGGGGCAATACGTTGCGTTAGGGATTGGCAACTGGGAGCCCCGACTGGAGGGTACTCAGGACGAGGAGGTTCCCGAGAAGAAGCTGCGGAAGCTGACTCGACGAGCCTATTCGATTTCTTGCCCGATTCTTGATCGAGAGGATCGTGTGGCCCCGGTCGACACGCTCGATTATCTGGAGTTCTACATCACGCTCGTGCGATCGGCCGATTCGCCTGACAAAAAGCCGCCGGTCCTAACACCACGACTTTTCAACTTCGAAGTTGGTGACCGCCTTGAAGTGCAAAAGAAGATCACCGGCCACTACACGCTTCAGAACATCGGTCCTGACGATACGGTGTTGATGTTGGGGACGGGGACCGGAGAGGCTCCGCATAACGCCATGGCGGCCAAGCTCCTGGCTGCCGGCCACCGCGGTCGCGTGGTCAACGTGACCAGTGTTCGGAACCGCGTCGATTTGGCGTACGCGGTGGAGCACGCAAAGTTGATGCAACAGTACACGCAGTACCGTTATTTGCCCTTCACCACTCGAGATCCCGAGAACCTCGATTCTTCGCACCCGGAGTTTGTTGGCAAACAATACCTCCAGGACCTATTCACGTCGGGGCAGTTGGCAGAGGCAGCCGGCGATTCGCTCTCTGCCGATAAAACGCACGTGTTTCTATGCGGAAACCCGGCCATGATCGGCTACGTTCCGCCAGGCGCCGAACCACCCCAAAAACCCGGAATGTTGCCGCTTCTGCGTGAGGCTGGGTTTAGCGATGAGAGTGATTCCACTGGCCCTGGAACGATTCGCTTCGAGAAGTACTGGTAAAGTTTCCTCGGGCGAACCTATCAAGTCTCGGCTGGGAAGGTTACAAAACAGCGAACACAAAAAAGCAGCATTGTTACCACCTGAGTCACTACATGGATCTCTCTAAAACGATCGCCTTGATCCTTGGCGGCGGCCGCGGAACCCGCCTCTTCCCGCTCACGAAGATTCGAGCCAAGCCCGCTGTTCCCTTGGCTGCGAAGTATCGCTTGATCGATATCCCGATCAGTAACTGCATCAACAGCGGACTCAATCGCGCTTACGTGTTAACGCAATTCTTATCCGAGAGTTTGCATCGACACCTTCGTCAGACCTACACCTTCGATCACTTCAACGGTGGTTTCGTCGAACTGCTTGCCGCACAGCAAACCGTCAATCAGGGAACGGATTGGTATCAGGGGACTGCGGATGCCGTTCGTAAAAATCTGGTTCACCTAGAGGAGGACTGGATCGAACATGTGTTGATTCTGTCGGGTGACCAGCTGTATCGAATGGACTTCCGCGACATGATGCGGACGCACATTGAATCGGGTGCGGATGCCACCATCGCGGGGATCCCTGTGTCACGCAAAGACGCCTCGTCGCTTGGCATCATGCAAGTCGATGATTCAGGGCGGGTTCGTGGCTTTGTGGAGAAGCCACAAACGGACGAAGAGATTGCCAAGGTTCGTATGGAACCGAGCTGGATCGATGCACGCGGGATTCCTAGTCGCGGTCGCGATTGTCTAGCCAGTATGGGACTTTACATTTTTAACAAGTCCATGATGGTCGACTTGTTGAACTCGACCGATCATGAAGACTTCGGAAAAGAAGTCTTCCCCGAGGCGATCAATTCCCACAAAGTCCAGGTTCATCTGTTCGATGGCTATTGGGAAGACATTGGTACGATCCGCGCCTTCTACGAAGCCAACCTTTCGTTGGCAAGTAAATCGCCTCCGTTTGACATTCGAAATCGCCAGGCGCCGATCTACAGCCGGCCTCGTTTCTTGCCACCGACCATCATGGGTGATGCCAAGATTACCGGCAGTCTGATCGCTGACGGATGTCGAATTGGCGACAACGTTACGATCGAAAATAGCGTGATCGGACTCCGTACGGTCATCGGAGACAACGTTGTCATCAAAGATAGCGTCGTCATGGGTGCCGACCATATCGAGGAATCGAGTTCTCTTTCCGACGGGATGCTGCCCTTGGGAATCGGCAGTGGCACGGTGATCTCAGGTACGATTTTGGACAAGAATTGTCGAATCGGAACCAACGTCAAAATTACCAACGCTGCAGGTGTGGAAAATCAGGGCGAAGATGAACCGCTGCAAGTTCGCGACGGAATTTCGATCGTGATCAAGAATGGCCAGATCGAAAACGATTTCAGCATGTAGTTTGCATTGCGGTTGAGCCGTTCACGTGACGTCGATCACGTGAACGCCGAACGCTGAAAAGATCGCGTTGGTGATTCGGGCAGTGATGGGGCAGCCGCGTGGCATCGAACTGCTGTCTGCGGACGAAGCCGCCAACATATCGACGCGACTAGCGCGTCGAAGGAAGTTGGCCGCCAAAAACAAACGCCGCAAAGACGCCCAGCACGGCGACGATTAGCAGCAAGACGATCATGTACTCGACCAGACGAGTCAAGAATTTGTTGGTCGGAGTCGCTTCGCTGGCCGAATCGCTCGTGTTCTCACGTTGGGAAGGGTTATCGGGCGATTCGTACGGGTTCGTTGGAGTCATCGGCACTCCATTGAGCTTGGCATCCACGACCCGTCGAGACCTGATAGGCGTCGCGTGTCAGGAAAGTTCCCGACATGGAATTCGAGGACGCCGAGGTGTTGTGTCATGGTCAGAAAAGAATGGGATAAGATTTTCGTCAGCGTAGCATCATGGCAAAGCCAAGAGACGCTTCGATTCATTGAGTAGGAATTCGGGTTCATTGAACGGTTCGTAACTGATGTCTTGCCAGCGAACCTTTCCACGGCTATCGATCAAAAACGTGCCGTGTAGCGGCTGATTCTCGAAGTCGTCCCAGCAGCGAAATGAGCGGAAGACATGTTGTTCCGCGTCGCTTAGCAGAGGGATCTTCATCTCTTTGTCAAAGTTCTTGATTCCAAGTTCTAACTGTTCGACGGTCTCGCTGCTAATTGCCAGGACGTCGATACCGGCGTCCTGGAATTGCTCGATCATCGGCGCGAAGCTGTGCAATTGCTCGACGCAGTGCAGGCAGCCGAACCCAAGGTAGAAGATGATAATTCGAGGACGACCCTCAAATTCTTCACCCGCAACCAATTCGCCGCCAGCAGCTTTCGCTCCCCAAGTGGGCGATTGGTAAGGCTGCCACTGGAACGGTCCCAACTGATCCAGCGGAGGTCGATCCCCGAGGTCCTTCGCCGGCGAATCGGGAAGCCGCCAGTCGTCCTTCTGGTCCGCCGCCTTCGCGATGGGAGCGAGTTTGGCCAGCATGGGCGTGTCCAACTCCGCTACTGCGGCGACCTTTTGCAGCTTGGAAAACTGCTTCTTGGCCTCCGCTTTGCGCCCTTTTCGCCAAAGTAAATCGACGTGAACGGCAAGTGGCCGGACTTGTCCTGAACCTTCCCGAACAGCCTTCTCCGCAAGTTTCAGGCCCTCATCGAGTTGTCCAATATCGCCGTGCCATTGGGCTCGGATGAGTGAATTCAGTTTCGCGACCTCCAGGTTTTCCTTGAACGCCTTCGTGTCCTTTCGTTTGACGGCCGATGCCGTAGCTCCGCGGGCGATGATCTGGCGCAACTGCGAAATGTGCTTTTTGAGTTCCTCAGGATCGGCCTCCTCATCGACATCGCTATCGTCCTCTGCGTCTTCACCCTCGCTCGATGCGGCATCTGTGTCGTCCTCCTCTGCGTCCTCCTGCGCGAGCTTATCTTGAAGGTCGAGCAACTCGTTCTGCAGAGCCAATCGACGACGCTGTAACGAACGCAATGTCTTGGATCCACTCTTCGTGTCACCCGTCATGAAGTGCGCCACGGCGAGCCAGCCGAGCCACTCCTCCTGTTGAGCTGCATCGTCCGTAGGCGGGAGGTAAGGTCCGCCAGCTTCCCGAATCAATTCTTCCCAGAGACCGTATTCAGTCAGCGTTTGGAGTAGACGTTGTCGACCGTACTTGTAACTGCCTCGTTTGGTCAGCGTGTTGTACTGCGGGTGCCTGGGAAGCGATACGAGATTTCGAGACAAATCGAGGGCATCACTCACGCGTCCGACGTACAGCAGGTTGCGGACTAACCACTCGTTGTTGTGAGCGAAGTTGTGGATCTGATCCGGCATCAGTCGCGTGCGAATCATGTGCGCGTGATCCACGCGAGCCGACGCCTCTTGTTGCCAGGCTGCGTCGTTGTATCGCTTCAACCGCGAGTAGATATGACCCGGCATGTGCCACATGTGAGCAATCCCCGGGCTTGAGGGCCCGCAATTCGCCGCTGATTTCAAAGCGTTTGCGGGGCGCGCCGAATCCCAAAGGTGAATCCGATAATGATGAGCAGGATGCATTGGGTTGGCTTCGAAGACTTCGCCCAACAGTGCGTTGGTTGCGTAGCGACTGGTCAGTTTGACCCCGGATCGCTCACCCATCCACATTTGCAATGCGATCAGTACTTTCGCTTCGACGTCATCGGGGAAGTCATGCAAAATCTTCTCGAGGTCACTCAGGTAACGCTCCGTTCGTTTCTTCTTCGCCTCTCGCTCTGCCTCTCGATTCTTCTTGACGTCCTGTTCTGATTCCTCGTCATCTTTCTCATCTTTGGGAATATAACGATCGAGCGCTTCGATGTAGAGCGTTTCGCGACGTGAAGCTTTTTTGCGACGTTTCATCGCCTCGTCGATAAAGCCACGTGCTCGCTCTGTGTTGTTGGCGTTGGCGCAGGCCATGCCCCAATACGGCATCGCAAAGTTGGGGTCTTCTTTGGCGGCCTGTCGAAAGGATCGCTCAGCTTCCAAATACCAGAAACCATGCAACTGCGCGATTCCCTGTTCGAGGAACTGTTGGGCGAGCGCGGATTTGGTCGAAGTTGGAAATTCGATCGGCGCCATTCCGTCGATCAAGACCGCTGCCTGACGAGGTCCTTTATTGAACGCTTCACCGTGAACGCTATGTCCAGCGAGAACACTTTCAGCGTCATCTTTGGCTTGTGTTGAAGAGGGTTCAATCGCTCCGACGGTGGAAATCCCAGACGCGAGCAGAGCTGAAAGAAAGAAAAATCGTGGGGACATCGGGGCGGGTACGGCGGGAGGTAGGTTGGCGGGAGAACCGATGATTGTAGCCTGCCCAAATTCTTCTGCTTGCGACAAATCAGGAGTCACCCGGAGCCATTCCCCCCAACCAGGCCCACACCGCTTGGGGAAAACTGTCTGAACCACCGAGAATTCTTATAAATCGTCGGTGGCAGCCTGCCTCGTGGCCGACCACGAAACTTCGCGGCGACTCACCGCAAGAAGCGAAGTCACGCCGCCAAACATTGACGCCAGGATTCCTGGTCGGGGTTTGGGGCAGCTTCAACGCGTCGCTCATCGAGACCCAGCGTTGACGTCATCGCGGTCAGATCAGAATCGATGCCTTACGATTCGTACCGCAACGGTGAGGTCGAGTCCGAATTCCTGAGCGTAAACGATGGCAGTCGATCGCTCTGGAAACAGTGTGGCGTACTCCGCCGTACACCACTGGCCGGTTCCGATCTGTAGAAACCTCGGGATGCTTGCGAACCGCCGTTCGCGATCAGGACGACTCAATTCGATCATCCACCCCTCCGCAAGGTGACCCAGATTGCCAGTTTCGGGCGGTTGTTCGTCCCATCTTTCTTCGTCGAATTCGTACATCTTGTACCTCTCATGCAAGTGAGCATTGGAAGGTGAACAGGATGTCACCGGCTCGTGACACGTTAGGTCAACGAACCCGAAGATTCTTGCGTGCTGTGGGTGCGACTGGCGGGCGGCTTCTCTGCCACGATGGCTCCGTACTGCATCGCTCCACAGTGGTACGCTTCCAAGAGCGTGTCGAAACCGTCCAAGAATGCGACTTGGTCCTTGTCGAGAACCTTCGCCAAGTGCCGGACACCGCTGCGAGAAACACGCTGCTTGCAGATTTCCCACGTCTTCGCGGCTCGCTCCGTCCAGTCAACGTTGCTCGTGACCGACAAACCTGTCTGTTCGATCCAATTGGCGTAGTCCTCTCGCGTTGCGAGAGAGGGGCAGACGAATCGATGACACACATCCTCGACCAGTTTGCGATGACCCGCCTTGGAGGTGTCTTCGCCCTCGAACCAAACGCAGATTGCCATTCGGCCGCCGGGGCGTAACCAGGAGGCTGCACGTTCGAAAAATGCCTGCTTGTCGAACAGATGTTCCGTGCATTCGACGCTCCAAACGACATCGAACGAGGAGGGTTCGAAAACGACCTGCTCCGCATCATCGGCTAGAAATCGTGTGAGCGAATTGACACGTTTCAGTCTCGAGGTCGCGGCGGCCCATCGGCGTTGGATCGGGCTGAGTGTCACGCCCGTCACTTGGCAGCCACGTGTCTTGGCAAGGTGAATCGCAGAACCACCCATGCCGCACCCAACATCGACGACACTGTCCTGCTTTTCGATGTGCGCCATGTCTGCCAACGTCTCAGTCAATTGAGACTGCGCCTCACGAGGTGATTCGTCGCCATTCCAAAGGCCATGGTGGATATGCGGTCCCCACAGCAGACGATAGAAGAGTGTCCCCAATTGATAGTGGCTACGAATGGTTGCCTTCTCGACGCCCTCTACCGCAATCATGTGATACTCCGAACGAGAGTGGGTATAAACTGAATTCGGTGTCAGTCTATCGGATCTGCCCAGCGTGATTTCACGCAGTGATGCTCAGGGAATGAAGTCTCATGCGAGTTGAGCTGTTACAATTGAAATCCCGCCGCTGAGGTTCCCCGACGATTCCTCAATCCTGCCACTTCCCGCCTCTTGGATGACCTCTGGCATCCTTGCTCGTGCTGATTAGGTGACGCGTGTTTGCAAAGTCTCCTCGATGTCAGGTCGTACCTCTGCCAGGAAAGCAGGTCGTTTTTGCCGTGGATGGTCGCGAGCGTCTGCGTTGGCATGCATCTGATGGATCGCCTCGGCCCTTCTTTTTTCCGTTGATTGGGCCCTCCGGATTTCCGCTAACCCGAATGGGTCATCCGGGAGCTCCCAATCACGACCATCATCGATCCATCTGGTTCGCTCATCATAAAGTGCTGGGCATGGATTTTTGGTCAGATACATCGGACACCGTGATTCGTCAGTCGGGCTGGCTGGCTTATGAGGATGGTGATCAAGCGGCACGGATGGCAGTCGAACTTGGCTGGTTTGATGGGCATGATCCGGCCCCTTTGGTGAAGCAAGAGTTGATCGCATCCGTCGGCCCTGACGAGGGCGATGGAGTGCTGGTTGAAATTCAAACATCCTTGACTTCGATGGCGGAATCTTTGGAATTGGAGCAGACCAACTTTGGGCTACTTGCAGTGCGTGTTGCTCGATCAATATCGGCCACATTTGGGGGCGGCGTTTTGACGGGTGCCAACGGCAAGCAGACAGAGAAACGACTCTTCGGGCAGAAATCTGCATGGATGGATTACAGCGGTCCGATCGAAGGCGAGTCCACCGACGCGGAGGTTGTCGAGGGCATCACGTACTTTGATCACCCTCAGAACAACAGCTTTCCGAGTAAATGGCATGTTCGCGATGACGGTTGGATGGGCGCGTCCATCTGTCGTGACAACTCTGTGATGTTGCGTCACGACGAACCCACAGTGTGGCGTTACATGCTGCACGCGCACGTGGATCATGTCGATGTTGATTCCGCAAACGCGATAGCTAAAGATTTTCAGGAACGCGATCGATTGATCGTTCGTCCATCTTCCAAAGCCCACCATACGAACGAGATCGGGAGAGTCACTTGAACAAACACGATAATCACGCAGCGAATTCAGTCGAGTCGGCGCGAGCAAGTCAGCGGGATCGCCGATTGTTCCTGAAGTCGGGTGCAAGTTTGTTGGCGGCGAATGCCATTCATTCATCTGCCTCAGCGCAGGATGACGTCGAAGCGGTCAGTGACTCGCCCGGCGAACGCGTGGTGATGGGCATCATGGGTGTCAACGGTCGCGGAAGCGCGATCGCTCGCGGCATGATGGCGGCTGGCAATGCCGAGATCGCCTACGTCTGTGACGTCGATACGCGTGCTGCAGGACGAGCGAGTGAACTTGTGGGAGAGGTTCAGAAGAAGACGCCAAAGATTGCTGGCGACTTCCGACGCGTGCTCGACGACAATGCCGTCGATGTGCTCGTGGTTGCAGCGCCGAATCATTGGCATGCTCCGGCGACCATCCTGGGATGCGCAGCCGGTAAACACGTCTACGTAGAAAAGCCGTGCAGTCATACACCGGAGGAAGGTGAGATGGCAGTAGCGGCGGCGCGCAAACATAACCGCATTGTGCAGATGGGCACTCAGCGACGTTCCTGGCCGGGCATTGCGGAGGCAATTCAGAAAATTCACGATGGCGAAATCGGGGACGTTCACTACGCGCGCACTTGGTACAACAACCGACGACCTTCCATCGGCGTCGGCAAACAGACGGCCGTGCCCGATTGGCTGGATTGGCGTCTGTGGCAGGGGCCGGCACCCGATCGTCCCTTCAAAGACAACGTGGTGCATTACAATTGGCATTGGCATTGGCATTGGGGCAACGGCGAGCTGGGCAACAACGGCGTGCATGCCATTGATGTTGCACGCTGGGGTCTCGACGTGACCTATCCCTCTCGGGTGACCGTCGGCGGTGGCAAGTATCGACACGAGGATGATCAAGAAACGCCCGACACGATGATGGCGACCTTCGATTTTCCGAATAAGAAATCGATCACCTGGGAAGGGCTGAGTTGGTCACCGCTGGGTCCGCACGACTCGGGCTTCGGAATGACCTTTCATGGGACGGATGGCTCGATCGTGATTCGAAGTTCGGGCTATGTCGTCTACGACATGAAGGGAAAAGAGGTGGCCAATGGCACCGGTGCGGGCGGTGATCGCGACCACTTTGACGATTTCTTAGATGCGGTTCGCACAGGGCGACGCCCTAACGCAGATATTGAACTTGCGCATCAGAGTACGCTGCTATGTCACTTGGGCAATATTGCGTATCGAACCAACAGCATCCTGAACACTGATCCCCGCAACGGTCACATACAGCAAAATGCCGCTGCGGAAGCCCTATGGGGCCGCGAATATGCGCCCGGCTGGGAACCAACGGTCTAGGCGGTTCCAGCGTAAAACTCCAATGGCCAAGCGGAAGCCTGCTGGGTTGACGCTTCGGTGCTGACGGAATGCTGCTCTGGCGAGCTGGCAAACACTTTTGTCCGATTCAGACCGATCGACCGATGACAAGACTTCGTTGGCACGTTGACGCCTCCTGAATTGCTGGCAGAATGCCGACACTGTCAGCACGCAGCGGAGAGAGAAGGCGATCGCAGAGTTCGAAAGACGCATCGGATTGTTCGCAGCCACTGGCGTTGGCGTTGGTGCCATCGTGGGTGGGGGAATTCTTGCGCTCGCGGGCGTCGCGTTTGAAACGACGGGCCCAGCCGCGATCGTCGCATTCTCCGTCAATGGCTTGATCGCGTTGCTGACGGCGCTCAGCTTCTCTGAAATGGCATCGAAGTTTCCTGAGTCGGGCGGCACCTACGCATTCAGTCGTAAGGTATTGTCGGTCGAAGCTGCGTTCACGGTGGGTTGGGTCGTCTGGTTCGCTTCGATTGTTGCCGCGATGTTGTACGCCGTTGGGTTCGGCTACTTCTTCTTGATTCTAATGCGGGACATTACCATTGCCGCCGGCTACCTGGTGCCCAATTGGGCGGCAGACGATCGGCTCGTGCCCTATATCGCGATTTTCGCGACGTTATCGCTAACGCTTGGCCTGATGCTCAAGTCGGGCGGCGGTGGTCAGTGGGCCAACGTGGTAAAGGTGGCTGTTTTCGGAGTGCTCATTCTGGGCGGTTTCTGGGCGTTGGCGAGACAACCCGTCGCGGAAACGACAGCGTCGTTGAAGCCTTTCTTTGCCAGCGGCACGATTGGTCTTTTTCAGGCCATGGGCTACACCTTCATCGCTTTGCAGGGATTTGACTTGATCGCCGCGGTTGGGGGCGAAGTTCGAAACCCGACGCGAAATATTCCGCGAGCGATGATCTACTCATTGGGAATCGCGCTGGCAATCTACATACCGTTGCTCTTCGTCTTGACGGTCGTTGGCGCACCGGATGGTCAGACGATATCGCAAGCGGCCGCCGAGGATCCCGAGGGCATCGTCGCAATCGCGGCCTTCAACTATCTGGGAACGACCGGTTACTGGCTGGTCGTCATAGCGGCAGTGCTTTCGATGTTCACAGCGTTGCAAGCGAACTTGTATGCAGCGTCACGTATCGCATTGGCGATGTCGCGTGATCACACTCTACCGGCACCGCTCAGCCGCTTGTCGGCCAATCGTCGAACGCCCGTCGCCTCGATTTTGGTGACATCGACATTGGTTTCGTTGTTGGTGATCATGCTGCCCGACGTGGCCGCCGCGGGAGCTGCCGCGAGCTTGATATTCCTGATGACATTCGCGATGGCGCATTGGCTATCCGTGCTCGTTCGTCGCAGGAGCATCGAGCCGCCGCCGTTTCGTGCGCCGATGTATCCGCTGGTGCCCCTGGTCGGTGGGCTCGCATGCATTTCTCTCGCAATCTTTCAAGGGATCACCGTTCCCTCGGCGGGAACCATTGCGGTGGTTTGGTTGAGTATCGGCGGCTTGCTGTTTTTGACGTTGTTCGCGCGTCGAGCAAGGATCAAGGATGTCTCCAGTGTGGCTGCCAACCCAGAACTCGTTCGACTGCGCGGGAATTCGCCGTTGGTGTTGGTTCCGATCGCCAATCCGCAAAATGCTCAAGCCATGATCGCCTTGGCACACACGCTCGTGCCGGCGGCCGTCGGAAGAGTTTTGTTGCAGACGATCGTGGTCGCGCCACGTTCGTGGCATCCTGATGATGATCCCGAGCCCGCTGATCGATCGCAGACTGTGCTGCGCGAATTGCTTCGCGCGTCATCGGCCTTGGGATTGCCGGTCGAGACGCTGACAACGGTTTCAACAGAACCGATGGAAGAGATTGCGCGAGTTGCGAAGTTACATCGATGTGAATCGGTCTTGCTAGGACTCAGCGAGATCAAGGAAGCCAGCGACGATACACCGTTAGAAGGATTGCTCAGCCAGCTCGATACGGATGTGGTGGTTCTCCGCGCGAAGAATCATTGGCAGCTGGCCGATACCCGAAAAATTTTGGTACCGGTCGGTGGTCGTGGCGGGCATGACTACCTGCTGGCGCGGCTGCTGGGGAGTTTGTCGCGGCGACAGCCGTGTGAGGTCACCTTCTTGAGGGTCGTGCCAACGGACATCGATCCGAGTGAATACCGCCGGGCGAAACGGGAGCTCGATCGGACCGCCTATGACAATGTCGTTGGCAGATCAGAACGCGTGCTGTTGAAGAGTGACGACGCTAGCCGTGCGATCACTGAGGTGGCGGAGGATCAACTTGTGATTCTTGGCGTGCAGCGTATCGGACCCCATCGAAAGCTGTTTGGTGAGTTTACGCGACAAATCGCCAGACAATCGGATAGTCCGTTGATTGTGATCAGTCGCCGCGGATAGTCCTCGGGGACGCAATAGAGGCCGCTTCGGGGCGAGAATCTTTTTCAAGAAAGTTTTGAAACTTTCGCGCGCCAAAGGGAGCTCTCGTGACACTACGTTGATAGAAGTCATGAGAATCGCCGCCCAAACGACCGATCCCGCGAAAGAATCCTCCTTCGCTGTCCAAACACTGAACGCGTTTTCAGACGCGGACTTACTGGATGCCTGGAACCGAGATCGCCACCGCCCAGCTCTCGCGGAGTTGGTGCAACGCTATCGCGTCTTGGTCTTGAGTGTCTGCCGGCGGCGATGTCGTAGTGAAGCGGACGCGGAGGACGCTTTTCAATCGACTTTTCTTTACTTGGCAGACAATGCCCGGAAGATTCGCCACCCCGAACGACTCCCCGGGTGGTTGCAACGTGTGGCACAGCGAGCTGCGATGGCCACTATCAAGACCGCATCACGGGAAAGGGAGCCGATGGTAGAGCCCCCCGCGAATCCGGACGACCCATTGGATCGATTGACCCAACGACACGAGGCGATCGTTCTGGATGAAGAATTGGCGGATCTTCCAGAACACTATCGATCGGCCATTGTCCTGCATCTTTACGAAGGGCTTTCCGTCCAGGGGTTAGCGGAGCATTTCGGAACGACGGTGGGATCGATTCGCGGCAGATTGCAACGCGGAAAACAATGTTTGGCGCAACGACTACGCCATCGAGGCGTCGTACCGGTCCTTGCTTTTGCGGCGGCCGACACATGGAGTGCGACGCCCGCCAATGCCGCCCAGTTGAGTGAGCCGCTAATTGAGCAAATTACTTGCGGCGATCTTCCTGAGCCACCCATCCAAACACCTCTTCTCGAATCGCTTCTCTTCCAAGGAGTTCGCCTGATGCCTTCTCTCTATACGCTCGCAGGATTAGCTGGCGGATCCGCGTTGATTGCATGCTTGGTCATAGCCAACGGCAGTCAAGGACAATCCAATGACGATACCTTGCTCACTTATCCTCCAAGCGTCGTGGGGCAAGATGGCGGCGTCACTTCTGACCTCAGTAGCTCATTCTTGGCTCAAGAAAGTGGCTTCGAAGGCTCTGACGGAACTGGTTTTGGTAGTTCTGGCGGAACGGAGACGTCGGCCGGTCAGGGTGAAGCGGGCGGCGGAATGTTCGGCGATATGGGACTCGCTTCGGTCGGTGGTTCAGGCGGTAGCATGGACGATTCCGAGCCGACGGAAGACACCCTCGAATGGAAGCAGAAACCGGTTTTGCCCAAAGCAGACTCGGACCTGGCCATTCTTGCCGCGAACGCGATGGACAAGGAAATTGATATGAACCTGTCCGTGAATCTGGGGGAACTTCCTGCGGCGCTGACGGAACTTCTGGAGGTCCCGGTCATCATGGATTCTCGGGGCGCGGAATTCGCGGAGCAGGATCTTGAGGCAACAAGCGTACAATTCACGGCCGAGGCGGTTCCAACTCGCACGGCTCTTCGACGCATGCTGCGACCGCTGGGCCTCAAGACCGTCATCGAGAATGAAGGCGTGGTCATAACCGCCGACCCCGAAACGTTGGTGCATCGCGGGATTGGCACCGACAGCTGGATCAACGTTGAGGAAGAGGCAGAGCGGCGAATCGCAACAGCGCTCGACTCGGAAGCCAGTGCGACCTTCATCGAGTTGCCGTTGGATGAAGCGGCGAAGACACTCTCTGAGACACACGGCATACCAATTGTCATCGACGGTCGAGCCATCGAGGAAATCGGTTTGTCCGAGGAAGAGCCGGTCACCGTGAGCATGACGGATCGCAAGTTGCGAAGTCTTCTTGAGGTGATGCTCCGCGACCTAGGTCTGACCTACACGGTATTAGGAGAAGCTTTAGTGATCACGACACTGGAACAGGGAGAACAGGAGTTGCTCAACCGAATTTACTGGTTGGAAGGCACCGGTTACGCGCGTGGCGACGACCGATCGATCATCGAGTCGATTCAGACAACGATTGATCCAGAGTCATGGGAGCCGTTGGGCGGGCCCGCGACCATGGTGCCGTTGGGAGCAAGTCGCCCCGCACTGATGATTCGAGCAACTTATCGCGTTCATGAGGACCTTGAGAGCCTATTCAAGACACTTCGCAGCACCCACTTCGGTCAGGACCCTGTTCTAGAACCAGTTCAAGTTCCGGCCGGATCAGAACCCGAGAATGCGGAGTCGAGCGGTGGGTTCTTTTAAACTTCAATACCACTGCATCGCGTAATTGCGAAAGGTGGCAATCGCAGCGTCGCGGCTCGCCCGAGATTCAAACTCGGCGAAGTCGTAGGTGCGGAGACGTTTTCGAAGTGTCGCGCGAGCACCCTGAAACTCTGTCCAATGAGTGATCGGAGACTGCTCCAGTTGGATCTTGCGTTCCGCCAAGATAGCGGTGACGCCCTCGCGAATGATCGGGTCATCGCATTCGAGTAGATCGAACAGCGGCAACAAGCCTTCGTCATTCTTGTCCTTGACGGCGATCATCACGGATGGATGGAGATAGCCGCTGCGGACGGCGTTGGCGTTGTAGCGATGGGCAACATAATCGACGGGAAATAGGCTGTAAGCGATAATGGTCAAAACGAACGCGATCAATTGACCACGAATCAGCCACCAGAATCCACGATTGCGGTGGATCTTGAGTACGACCAGGCAGAATCCGATTACGACCAGTGTGATGCCGAAGAACGCGACCGTGCGGAGTTGGGTCATCCCGTTGTACCCAACGTAGATCGCACAGCGGTTGTAGACTGCGGCAGCCAAAAGAAGGTTCTGTGCCGACCATATCCAGGCTAGACGCCGAAGCGTATCGACACGAGTGTCACTGAGCATTCGTTCCGCAAAGACCAGAGAGAGCACACCGGTTGCCAAAGCGAGCGCAAACGTTAACCAAGCCGCGCCTTGATGGGCGTATCCGGCATAGTAGAAGCCAGGTGGAAAATCGCTGATCCAGAGCGTCATGAATTCGAAAACCAAGTAGATCCCGAATAGCGTGACGAGCGTGATCAGCGAGTTACGCGCGCCGATGTACAACGGCGATTCTTCATGACGCGTTGTCGTCGTTCTGGTTTCGACGACCGGGCCAAAGATCGGCAACGGCAACGCTGGTCGGATCAGCCCTGCACCGAGCAGCAATGCGAGAATGCAAAACGGTATTTCCCAGAACGACAGACCACTTAGCCAATACTGAAGATTGTGGCTCCATTCGGAAAGCATGCTGGAGGCTCGGTCCAACAGGTTAGGGTTGGCGAAGATAAAGATGGAACCGAACACGATGGCTGCCAAAGCTGGAAGGACCCATCCGAGTAAATGCGCTCCGGATACTTTAGGAGTCCCGGCCTTCGACGAAATTCGATACTTTGAAATGCGTTTCGCACCATCAATGAACGCGAGCCCTGCAACGCAAGCCGCTTCCAACACATAGGGAATGGATCCAGCTGAAACCATGGCCAGCCCAACGACCAACGCGAAAGCCGAAACAATCGCTAGGGAGGAACCTGACCAAGCCAGACGTATCGCCGAGGTTACGAGCAGACCTGCGACGGCATACCACAAAGGCGTGCGATCAAGTCTTGGGTAAGCAATCAAGAAAAGGATTGGCACCAAGGCAAAGAAAAGTGCGGGTCCGCTAAAACCGAACGTGCGGTAGATCAACAAGTCAGCCAG
Source organism: Rubripirellula sp. (assembly GCA_051010815.1). Taxonomy (GTDB): domain Bacteria; phylum Planctomycetota; class Planctomycetia; order Pirellulales; family Pirellulaceae; genus Rubripirellula. Next base: position 3,211 of record JBPCVD010000390.1, on the reverse strand, counting down.
GATCGTCCAGAATACGATGGCCAGCAACTCACGTCGTCGAACAGGAATCGCGATCGGCTTCGCAGTTCCCTTGGCCTCCGAGAGACTTTCAGACAAGTCGCTGGCCATGGTTGCACTCGTAAACACTAGAAGGTGGGCGACGGAGTCTTCGCGTTTTCTAGCGATCCGTTCGGGTCCCCGACTTGCCCATTCGTCAACGAATGTCACCTGTGTGAATTACGGCATCCGTCTTCTTACGTGAATAGACCATGCTCAGTTCGAATGGTTCCACAAATTCTTCCGCAACCGAATCAGAGTTGGGAAGATTTGTCATCGGTTGCTTCCGTCTCGCTTTCCTCGTGTTCGACGACCAACACATTGGAGGCCAAGTCGGTGACTGTTTGATTCTCCAAGCTTTGGGTCTCCGATCGAGACACCTCGATCTCGGATGCTTTTGTATCGCGAGGCAACCTTCCGACGTGACAAACCGGTTCGCCGGGGCTGACAGCAGGGAGTGTCGTCATACCAATGATGACACCGGAGAAGGGGGCGATCAGAAGGCTGGTCTCATGTCCAAGCAAGCTAGTGTTGGTTGCCAGAGGTTGGCCCTGTTCGACCAACTCACCGGGGCGGACATGAAATTGCAGGAACCCACCGCGTTCCGCACGGACCCATTTCGCTTTCTCAATGACGACTCGTGCTTCTTGCTGTTGGATCTTGCCATCGATCATGTCGTGCGCGCGAAGCACATTCTTAATGCCGCGAACGGCCGTCGCGACGATGGCAGGTTCGACTTTGCAGACTTCGCCACCTTCCATCACGATGGTGGGACAGCCCGCTTTGGTTGCCTCGCGGCGAAGCGAACCATCAGGGCCCTTCGAGTTCACGACGACTTCGCATCCGAAATCCTGTGACATCTGGCGGACGATCGGATCAGAGAGATCGGCCCGCACATTCGGGTAGTTCGTGCGTCGCGATGCGGCGGTATGAAGGTCAATGCCCATGTCCGACCGATCGACAATTTCGTCAAAGACCTGACGTGCAATGCGGCTGGCAACACTTCCGCCGGTCGTGCCAGGAAAGTAGCGGTTCAAATCTCGTCTGTCGGGCAGATAGCGACTGTGTCGATCAAAGGCCAGCAGGTTCAGGATCGGAACCAGTATCAAGGCTCCGCGGAGAAGTTGCACGGAGTCATCGCAGATCAGTTCACGAACGGCGCCAGTGCCATTGAGCTCATCGCCATGCAAAGCGGCGGTGATGAATACAACGGGTCCATCTTTTGGGGCACGCTGGATGCGAATAGGAATTTTCAGTGAGATACCACTGTAGCTCTCGCTGATCGGCAGATAGACATCGGAGAATTCACCCCGAGGGATCGCGACCCCTGTCCAAGAGTCAATTGAATTCTTTCGAGTGCGAGTCGACATACACATGACCTATTCTGGTTCGCGCGTCGGATCGATCTCGGTCGCGAGTTGCTTTAATTTGGGGCGGCGTTTACGACGGGTCTTTTCTGGAACCATGCCACGCATGGATTCCAGTTTTCCAAAACAGAGGAGGCGGTCATTGGGTTCAAGATTTCGCTTCAAGCGAGGGTTGGGAATGACCGTCGAACCTCGGTACAGCGTCAAAACATTGATGTCCCGTTCCGGCAGTCCCGATTCATCGATCGTCTTGCCGATGAATTCGGAGCCCTCCGGAATATGAATTTCCGTCACGCCATAACCACGACTTACCGAAAGGCGTTGCCGCAAATCGACTTCCGGAAAATCTATCTGTGCAGCGATGTAGTCGACGATGGCTCCGGCGATGTCGAGCTGCGTGCAGGTCTCGATTCCTTCCAGCCCTGGTGACGAATTGACCTCCATCACCTGCGGACCGTCATGAGTTTCGAGCATGTCGACACCAGCAACCCTGAGCCCCATGATCTGCGCGGATCGGACGGCGGTTTCGCAGTAGGTTTCATCGAGAATCACGAGTTCCGTTCTTCCACCTCGATGCACGTTGCTGCGAAACTCCTGGCCCTGAGCGACGCGCCGCATGGCAGCCACGACCCGATCACCCACGACGAACGCACGAATGTCTCGGCCTTTGCTTTCCGAGACGAATTTTTGTACGAGCACGTTTTGACGAGTACTCTGAAGCGTCTCAATGATCGCTTCGGCAATCTTGACACTCTCGGCCAAAATCACACCAACGCCCTGCGTACCTTCCAGCAACTTGATGATGATCGGTACGCCGCCGACGCGTTCGATCGCAGGCAACACGTCACGCTTTTCGCGAACGAATGTTGTTTCCGGAATCCCAATCTGGTGGCGACTAAGAATCTGCAAGCAACGGAGCTTGTCGCGTGAGTTTGCAATTCCCGCTGATCCAGCGGTCGAGAACACATCCATTTGTTCGAATTGCCGCACGACGGCCGTTCCAAAATACGTAATCGACGCGCCAATCCGTGGCACGATTGCATCGTAATGACTCAGACGTTTTGAACGATAGTAAAGATCTGGTTCGCCTTTCTCTAAATCGATCGCGAACCGAAGCGTGTCCAACACTTTGACATTGTGTCCGCGCTTTTCCGCTGCTTCTTTTAATCTTCGCGTGCTATAGCAGGTAGAGCTACGCGACAGGATGGCAAGTTTCATCGTGAAATCTCGGCAAGTCGACTGCGAAGTCGGTCATTTGTTGTTTCGTTTCGTTTTCTTTTTTGGGCGACCACCAAAATAGGAGCGACCCGGGTCGACCAACATCCGTCCGCGGACCGCCTCGCGACCCACTAGCATGCGGAATCCCATTTGAGAGCGATCGGCCAGAGTCAGATCGACAGTCCATGTCTCACCCATCCATTTGACGGGTGTTTGAATCACAATTCGGTCGGCGGCTTCTCCGCTGGAACTCCGAATGCTCCTGACATCGTGGACCTCGGCGACGCACGAAACGGAAACCGTATCCCGACGCTGGACCGGATGCACTTTGAACCGAACTAATGAGCATCCCTGTTTTTCGAAACGCTCGATGTCGTACGCGTGCAAACTGGACGACCGCGCCCCCGTATCAATTTTGGCCTTGATCTTCGGAATTCCCAGATCCGGCAGCGCAAGCCACTCTCGCCACCCGATGATGATGAGCGGCGCATCTGTCTCGACTCGGCGTTCAGTCTCGGACAATCGTTCAGTCTCGGACAATGGTTCAATCTCGAGGGCCAATTTTCAGCCAAGTTCAACCGAGCATCAGT
>JBPCVD010000389.1:0-4178 GCA_051010815.1 Rubripirellula sp. | reverse complement strand
CCTTCCCCTCGAGCGGGATACCGGCCGAAAGCGCGGATTTGCTTTTGTCGAAATGTCCGACGATGCAGCCGAAGAAGCTGCCATCGAAGGTCTCCAGGGCGCTGAACTCATGGGCCGTCCGCTTCGTATCAATAAGGCTGAGCCGCGCGGAAGCGCCCCACGTCGTGGCGGTGGTGGCGGCTACGGCGGCGGTGGTGGTGGCGGCTACGGCGGTGGTGGCGGCGGCGGCGGTGGCCGTGGTGGCTACGGCGGCGGCGGTGGCGGCGGCCGAGGTGGCGATCGCGGCGGTCGATACTAACCTACACGGCGACCTCGTCGAATAGAACTGAAAGGGTCGAGCATCACTGCTCGACCCTTTTTTCGTGAGCAGTTCAACTTCCGAATCGTGAACGTCGAACGTGACGTCCAACCTGACGAACCATGAACGCTTCGAAATCCGATCAAGAAAACGGTGAACCTGCCAACGAACCACCACCTGGCTGGACACTAGCCCTGTGGTCAGCCTGGGCATGGCTGGTGATGACGATCACCCATGAGCTCGGGCACGTCGTTGCCGCTTTGACCGGAGGAGCCAAACTCGTCGCACTTGAACTTCGGCCATGGCATCTGCCGCACAGTCTTTACGTGGCCGACCCGCACCCATTGATCACGTTGTGGGGAGGCCCCGCTGTTGGATGCCTCGTTCCGCTAGCGGTTGCCGTCGCGATGCGTCGGCCGGCGACTTGGTACGTCGCTTGGTTCTGCGTCGTCGCCAACGCAATCTATCTGTTGCTGGGCTATTACAGCGGCGATGCAGAGCTCGACAGCACCAAGATGCTCCAAGCGGGCAACTCAAAGATCGTGCTGCTTGCCGTCGCGGGAGTTGCGTGCACGATCGGTTATGTCCAATTTCGCAAATGCTGCATGGGCCTAATCAACGGCAGCACACGACGAGGGACGCGCCGCGATCACTGGATCAGCGCTGCCGCCCTCCTTATCGTCATCACAATGCAAGCGACCGTGGGCAGTCTTTGATTACGCGGTTGAAGCACCGCATCAAACCGAGGCTACTATCCCGGCATGATAAAAGACGGCATGGCGAGCTTGCAAAGAACAAGGCTCGCACAAAACCCGGCTTACAAGGCACCATTGTGCGAGACCGTGTGCTGACGCTTTCGGTGCCAACGCAAAGTCTCCTTAGCCGTTCGCTTTCGCGTACTCACGAACATCCGCTTCCAAGGCTTCCAATCGCGTCTCCAAATTCTTCGATGCCTGATCCAGATCGGCAGACTCCTCTGGTGACAGACGTGTGAAGACATACAACTTGATTTTGGGTTCCGTGCCGCTCGGACGAACCGCGACGTAGTTTCCTTCTTCCGCCAGATCAAGAATCACCAGATCACCGACCGGACCTTCCATGGGCTTCGAAACGCCATCTGCCATCTGCGTTACCGTCGACTTTCCGTAGTCCCGCAGCTGAGACAAGTTGATTCCGGCCAGTTGCTTGGGAGGTGATTCGCGGAACGACTGCATCAATCGTTTCATCGCTGCCATCCCTTCGCTGCCTTCCATGAACAGATTGATCAGCATCTCGCGATGGTAACCATGCTTTCGCTGCAGATCGCAAAGATAGTCGTGCATCGTGACCTGTTTGCTTTTCAGCTCCGCCGCCAATTCGCTCATCAACATGCAGGCGACGGCACCATCTTTGTCCCGGCAGTATTGACCAACCAAATAGCCGTGAGATTCCTCCGTACCGAATACGAATTTATCGGGCCCCTCACGATCGATCACCTCGGCAATGTATTTAAAGCCAACCAGCAGGTCGCCAATGCATCGAACGCCAAAGCCTTCTGCGATGCGTCGAATGAGTTCGGTTGTGACCAACGTCTTGACCACATAGTCCTGACTCGAAAGTGTCCCTTGCTCCGCGCGTTTGCTGAGAACGTACTGCGCCAAGATCGCGCCAATCTCGTTCCCATTGAACGTCCGCCACGGTCCCGCGGGATCCAAGGTCATTGGTGCAGCAACTCCGATCCGATCGCAATCCGGGTCGGTCGCCAGAATCAGATCGGCGGCGGTCGCCTTCCCATGTTCGATGGGTGCATCAAAAACGGCTTTGTTTTCCGGATTCGAAACATGCCCAGGAACATTCGGAAAATCGCCGCTGGGCTGCTGATGCGGCGCAAAGACTTCGACATCTGTAAAGCCATCGCGTTCCAACAGGGGCATCACCGCCGCCGCACCCACTCCGTGCAGGGGAGAGTACAGGACTTTCGCGTCCCGAGGCCCCTCAAAGGCGCATGCTGCAGCTGCTTCGGTGTATGCCTTGTCGATCTCGGCAGTCACCACTTCCACACGTCCATCCGCCAACGCCTCGTCAAACGGCACCGCCTTGATCTCCTGGCACGACATCACACGATCGATGATTGCCTTGTCATGTGGAGGCAAAATCTGGGCGCCGCTGGACCAGTAAACCTTGACCGCATTGTCACTGGGCGGATTATGGCTCGCGGTCACCATGATGCCACAATCACACTTCTTTTCACGCACCGTGAACGACAACTGAGGCGTCGCTCGGTAATCGTCCAGCAGGTAAACCTTGAAGCCGGCTGCGACCATGATTCCGGCACACAACTCCGTGAAATGACGCGATTTGTGCCTCGTGTCATAGGCGATGGCGCAAGAAAGCTCCTTTTTGCCGCCAGAATATTCGACCACGTAGTCGGCCAATCCCTGGGCGCTTTCTCCGATCGTACGGTCGTTAATCGCGTTGGATCCAATTGGATACATGCGCCCGCGACGGCCACCGGTGCCGAACGGGATGATGATCCAAAACGCATCGTCGAGCGCCTGCCAATCATCATTGGTGACGTGTTCGATGACCGCGTCGCGATAACCCGCGTAGCGATCTTCTGTTAACCAAACCCTAATATTTTCCGCGGCCGTTCCACTCAACTTACCCGCATCAGCGGCGGATTCGACGGCAGACAGCGACGCTTGAACGTTTTCCGCGGTGCTCATTTTCACATTCAGACAGGTGTTGAGTGATGCAGGTCGATGTGACCTTGCTGTGGTTGGTGACTAGGATTCTATTTGTTCGCGATAGCAGGTCGCAACGAGGCATCGAAAGTAGACGTAAAGATGAGTGGATTGATTATCAGTGTGAGTGGATTGAGGGGGATCGTGGGCGAGACATTGACGCCCGACGTAGCATCCCGCTTTGTGGCCGCTTTTGCGAAACAGCTTCCGCCGGGCCCCATCATCATCGGTCGCGACGGTCGCAGCACCGGCCCCATGCTCCGCCGCGCGATCATCGCCGCCCTGACTGCGTGTGGCCGAGACTGCATTGACGCAGACGTTGCGGCGACTCCGACCATCGGCGTGCTGGTTCGACAGTTGGGCGCGGCCGGCGCCGTCCAAATCTCCGCAAGCCACAACCCGCCACCCTACAACGGCATCAAGTTATTTGGCAGCGAAGGTCGCGTTCTGGACGCAAAGACAGGCGCTGCGATTCGGGATGCCTACTTCGCCGGCGAGGCCGACTGGAGCTCGTATGACGCCATTGGCAAAGTCGTCCTTGATGCAGATCCCCATGCGATGCACCTCGCCAAGGTCCTGGACACGGTCGATGCGGCGACGATCGTCACGAAGCGATTTCGAGTTCTGCTGGACAGCAATCATGGCGCCGGCAGCCTGTTGGGTAAACGCTTGCTCGAAGCGCTCGGCTGCGATGTGGTCGCGGTCGGCGACACGCCGGACGGGCAATTCGCACACGTTCCCGAGCCAACCGCCGCGAATCTGACCGAGATCTCGCAGCGCGTCCGAGACGAAAACTGCGTGGTCGGATTTTGCCAGGACCCCGATGCCGATCGCTTGGCTTTGGTGGATGCAGAAGGTCGCTATATCGGCGAAGAATACACGCTCGCGCTTTGCGTCCAACACGCGCTGGCCGATACCGCCACCCGCGGGCCGATCGTGATCAACGGTGCCACAAGTGGCATGAGCGAGCGATTAGCGAAACAGGCTGGTGTCGAATCGTTCCGGAGTGCCGTTGGCGAAGCCAACGTGGCCGACATGATGATTGCCAAACAGGCGACCTACGGCGGCGAAGGCAACGGTGGTCCCATCGACCCGCGAGTTGGCTATGTGCGAGACAGCTTCGTGGGGATGGCACAAGTCCTTGACCTGATGACGTC
>JBPCVD010000388.1:0-6764 GCA_051010815.1 Rubripirellula sp. | reverse complement strand
CGCGAACACGGAAATCAAGCCGCTCATTCCGGCAATCGTCACCGATGGCCAGAGAAGTTCGGGGGCAAGCCAGCTAGCGATTAGCGTTGATAGCGTGGTGAACAGGACCCAGGTCAGCAGCACACGACACAAAACGCTGGCAAAGAGCCCGCGAATGGATGAGGTGTCGTTGGTTTGATGTGATTGGGGCACCGGGATTGCCGTGCTGTGAATTCGATCAGGGATTTTGGATTTGCTGCAGTGCTTTTTGGATGAACCGGAACATTCCCAGTCCAAAACCCAAGAAAGCGCCGATCGCGACCCCCACGCCGTCTGCCTTACCGCGGTAACGATCGACAAGGTGGCCCACTCCGGCGAGCACTAAGGTCGATCCGGCGAGCTCCATTCCGAGTCCCACCACTTTCAACCAGGGCTTGTCATCCTGGGGATTGCCTTGCCCTCGCTGTCCCTCTGCCTCATCAGTGACCTGACGACCGTCATCGCGGCGATCTTCATTACCGGAATCGGGCGGGGTGGAGGAATCTTGGGAGGACACAAGCGGCCAGCATCAAGCAGGGGTTCGTTGAGTCGCCAGTAGTGTGATCTGTCTGAGGCAAAGGACCAGTGCCAGCGACGCTTGGTCGCACCCCCAGAACCGCTTTCCATTTCGTGTCGAGTTTCCGCTTGCGATCGAGTCGCGATAGCGCGTTCTCGGCCAGAACACCTGTTCATACGACTGATTGCTCGGCTCCGAGCTCGCCCCCTTCGCACTCGATTTCCGTCGTCTTCAAACCGGCTCAGAGGGAGACCGTTGGGAAGTGAAGCTTCGCGTAATGGTGTACCCCATGTTGGGGAGGCCCCCAGCTCAATTCGCTTCGTGAGTTCCAGGTGGGGTTAGCGAAGCAGGAAAATCTTGCCCTTTTCTGACGATTTGGCGGGCTTCTGTGGTGGCTTTTCGCACCTTTGTTACGAAACCAATGGCTCAGTATCTAGACCTTTTGAAAACCCTTGGCATAATGATTCCGGTGACGATTGTGCCGTTAATGATGGTTCGATGGTTCCTTCTCTGTACTCAAGGCCCACACGGTGGCGGGGTGACTGAGAAGCCCATTTAGCCGTACGACGCACCCCCGCCTGGTCACAGCCTGCCAAACGCTGAACCATGCGGCTTCATCACAAATGCTGGGATGCTCAACATACGGGGACACGGCGAGCATTCATGAAGATTGGCAGCCGGCAAGAGGTAACAACAAGTGACCTCGCACTCCACTTCGGTGGGGGCGAAGTCTGGATTCTGGGAGGTGCAGGTGATCACGACCGCAGATTTACGAGCTCAAACACGTCGAGAATTGGCCGATTTGGCCCGAAACTATGGCGTGCCTGGGTGGCACGGTCTCAAGAAGGACGAGCTGGTTGAGGAAATAAAGAAGGTTCAGCGTCGACTGAGGCGGAAGGCGGCAGCCGAAACCACCAAAGCGTCGTCCAGCAGCCGGAAACCCTCGACACGAGTCTCCAAGGTGACTGCCAAGGCCACGGCGGAATCAAAAGTCAAGGCGCCGAAATCGCCAGCGGCAAAGTCTCGGAAAACCGAGGCGAAGCCAATCTCCAGTCGATCGACCAAGTCAACGACGACTCGGTCGCAGAAAAATAAGCCGATGCCCAAGCTTCCAGAGCCTAAGGTCTCTGCGAAAACGGCACGAATTCGAGCTCAGATCCGCAAACGTCGTGAAACGATGCTGCGGAACAAGGATCTTTCAACTGGAACGTTGGTTGGAGGAGCGGCGGTAAATCAGGGAGCGAAGCGAACTCGCGGCGATGAGCCCCACCAAGACCGAATCGTCTTGATGGTTCGTGATTCTTACTGGTTGCAGGCGAGCTGGGAAATCACTCGCTCAAGCGTTGAGAGGGCGCAGTCAGCCCTTGCAGAACGTTGGCACACAGCAGTCCCGATGCTGCGTTTGTTGACCGTCAGTGACGTCAACAGCAACTGCGCGGAGAGCGTGGAACGTGATATTCCGATCCACGGTGGCGTTGATAATTGGTACATCGACGTCGATGACCCACCATCGCGTTATCGAGTTGTGGTCGGCTATCTTTCGGACACCGGAGAGTTCTACACCGTCTGCCGAAGCAATGTGGTGGAGACACCTCGGCCCGGCGAGTGCGAGCGTTTGGACGAGCACTGGCGTGATATCGCGGAAGACTACGAGCGTATTTACTCGTTGAGCGGCGGTTATGAAACGGATGCCGGCGATTTGAAGGAAGTCTTCGAGGAACGCTTGCGTCGTCCAATGCCCCTTCGTGGTGAACAAGGCCAGACAGTTGCGGATCCCGCGCTTTTGCGGCAAAGCAAGCTGCCCTTTGACGTCGACGCCGAGTTGATCATCTTTGGCAAGACGGTTTCGTCTGCTTCAGTGTTGGTGGCCGGACGACCTGTCAAATTGCAGTCAGACGGTTCGTTCACTGTGCGAATGGAGCTTCCTGACAAACGCCAGGTGCTACCCGTCACGGCCGAAAGTCGTGATGGTCTGCGTCAGCGTACGACGGTCGTCGCCGTGGAACGCAACACAAAGGTCATGGAACCCGTTGAGTTGGACGACCGCCTTTAATCGGCCGTGACTTTGACTGGCGGCCGTCATCAGTTGATGAGCCGAAGACATTTCTACAGCGTTCGAGCCGATCCGACTCGAACGCTTTTTTTGTTCGTGAACCCCTACGCTTTGGAACTTGCATGTCTATCCGTTCGGCTTTGTTGGTGCCCATGTTGGTGTCATGCGTTTTCGCGTCCGTGCTCGCTGCGAAAGAGCCTGCTTCTCCGGCAAGTGATCAGTCCATCAACATCCTGTTGATCACCAGCGGATGTTGTCACGATTACGACTTTCAGACCAAAGCAATACAGTTGGCAATGGAAAAGCAAGGCGTTGAAGCGGTTTGGACGGTCGTTAACGAAGGCGGCAAGGGAACCGAAGCTGAGATCGACTTCTACAAAGATTCGAATTGGGCAGATGGATTTGACGTCGTCATTCACAACGAGTGCTTCGCCAACACCGCCAATCCGGAATACATCCGAAGTATCACAGAGCCTCATCGTGCAGGCGTCAACGCCGTCGTGATTCATTGCGCGATGCACACCTATCGTGCAACGGATGTTGACGATTGGCGCAAGTTCCTTGGTGTCACGAGTCGTCGACACGAGCATCAAAGCAACTACAAAGTCGACGTTGTCGCCAAGGATCACCCGATCATGGCCGGCTTTCCTGATGGTCACATGACGGCGAAAGACGAGCTCTATATCATCGAAAAGGTTTGGCCCAACACGACGGTGTTGGCAACATCCGACAGCGAAAAGACGGGAGAGTCTCATCCAGTGTTTTGGACGAATGATTTTGGGAAAGCCCGCGTCTTTGGAACTACCTATGGTCATTCCAATGGGACGTTTGAGGACGAGGTGTTTCTCAAGACGTTGACCAACGGAACGCTGTGGGCGGCCGGAAAGTTGGTTTCGAAACCCTAGGCTTCGAAACTGTTTTCACCCGAATTCGTCGGCGTTAAGTGTGGTGTTTCTCGCATCGAATTCCAAGCGATCTGTGGCCACCACCGAGCGACATGGTGCACGTCATCAACGCGGCGTTTGGGACGCGAAAGGCGGCGACCGCAAATCTGTCGCCCCGCCAGGTACGTGCAAGATCACGGGCTCCGTTTTGCCGCAAGTTGTGTTTGGTCGAAGCGGTCACGAGTCAGGCCGGTCGCAGTCGTCCGGATCAAGAACAAGAGTAGCCGGATCGAAATTGGCCGGATCGAAATTGGCCAGGACCTTGTGCGAGAAGCTTCTGGTGAAGCGATGGTGCCGATGGCACGAGTGCACGTGAAGCAAGTGTTAGCCGATCAGCTAACTCAACAGGTCACGTGAGGTTAAGAGGCGCTTTCGTTCCTGCGGTGCACTGCCTCGGCATCAACGGTGTAGGCACTGTCGCGTTGCACACGATTCAGCGGTTCCTGAGCAAAGCCTGAGGGTGAGTGAACCTGGACGTTGAACCCACGCATGTACCGATGCAGAAAGGTGCGGCGGATCAGTTCGCGGCCCACCGGCAGCAACAACGTAAATCCGAGAGCGTCGGTCAGGAGCCCCGGGGTCAATAACAACGCGGCCGCGAAAACGATCATGAGACCGTCTTGGATCTCGCGGCTTGGGGCACGCCCTTCGGCTAACGCGGAGCGGAATCGAATCCAAGCCATCACACCCTCTCGGCGAGCGAGCAAGGATCCGATGACTCCAGTCACGACGACGACCAAGATCGTCGTGCCAACGCTCGTGATGTTGGCCAGTTGCAACAACAGAACCAATTCGACGAGCGGAACGATGATGAAAGCGGCTAAGAGTCGGGCGAACATGGGCGATCAGGGGGCAAGGGAATCGACGGTCTGCGTCAGCCACGTTGGCAGTCGATGGATAAATCAAGCTCTTATTGAAGCAGTTTCCATGCCGAATTCTGTCGGGCACACTGAAATCGGCAGCTCGCGGATTCTCAAGGCTGGGAAATGTACGTATTTTACGGTTAGAGAAACGTACTCAAGTCAACTCCCGCTGCCTGGAGGCGAACCGTAATGCCATCCCCCCGAGCTCTTTGGTTCCTGTTCTGTCTGTTGTTCACGGCATGGTCTTTCGGAGGATCGATCGCCGCCGGCGAGGAGAATGAAGTTCGTGGCGATTCAGGCGACGCGCCCCGACAAGTCCGAGCATTGATGGTGACCGGCGGATGTTGTCACGACTATCAGAATCAGAAGCAACTCATCAGCGAGGGGCTATCGGCGCGAGTGGGGCCGATCGACTGGACGATCTTGGAGTACGGGTCCGAGCGTGACATCAAAGCGGAAGTCTATCAGGATGGAGATTGGATCAAGGGCTTCGACATCGTTGTTCACAACGAGTGCTTTGGCGGCGTCGAAGATGGAGACTTCGTCAGCGGTATCGTTCAGGCTCACGTCGAGCACAACGTTCCCGCGATCATGATTCATTGCTCGATGCACTCGTATCGCAACGCACCCACGGCTGACACTTGGCGTGGATTCTTGGGAGTGACCAGTCGAAGGCATGAGAAAAAGAAGCGTCCTCTGATAGTTCAACCGACTGACGCCGGAACGTCGAATTCGATTGTTGAATCGATGGGCTCCTCGTGGCAGACTCCCAACGGTGAGCTTTACATCATCGAGCGTGTTTGGCCAAACACGAGAGTCCTGGCGGACGTCTTGAGCGACGAAACTGGAAAACGCGAGCCAGTGATTTGGACGAACGAGTACAAGGGGGCACGTGTGTTTGGTATCTCCCTTGGCCACCACAACGAAACCATTCAAACGGACGTGTGGCAAAACGTAGTGGCTGCGGGTTGGAATTGGTCCTTGGCGAAATAGCGAGATTCACTGTTCATCCAGGAAGAACGGGTGCGCGAAGAGACATTGCTGACGGGACGTGGCGGCCGCTTGCACGGGCGACTTTGGTCGGGCGACAACGGGTCGCTGGGTGTGCTAATTGCGATCCACGGATTGGGCGATCACAGCGCGCGGTATCGGCGGGTTGCCGAGCATCTTGTGACCTGCGGGTGGCAGGTCTTTGCATTCGACTTGCCAGGGCATGGCCGGTCTCCGGGTGGACGGGGTCGCGTTGATTCCTTCCAGGGATTACTTCGTGACATTCATGCTGTGCGCGAGTCTTTGGCTGCGCGATTACCCGGGATGCCGCAGGTGTTGATGGGGCACAGCATGGGTGGCAATCTGACGTTGAACTACGCGCTTCGTCGCAATGAGGGAAGCAGTGATGATTTGCCTCTCGCTGGCGTAATTCTTTGCGCTCCGATGTTGTTGCCTCCCACTCCCCCGCCGCGGCCGCATATCTTTGCTGCTTGGTTGACCGGGCACTTGATGCCTTGGGTGCAAATCGATCGCCCTGTCGATATTGCGTCGCTAACCGCAGATGCAGAAGAGGCACAGCAGATTGCGTCTGACCCTTTCGTTCACTCTAAAGTCAACATTTACCTGGCAACGCAGTTGTTGTCTCAGGGACGATGGGCTTTGGATCACGCTCGAGCCATCGAGGTTCCGCTGTTGGTGATGTCGGGAGATGAAGATCCACTGATTGATCGTTCTGCGTGTGAACACATGGTCATTCGGGGAGGTGCGAAAGCGACGCTTGTTCAATGGCCGGGACGACGACATGACCTCTTTCACGACATCGGGTACCAAGAGGTGCTTGCCGGCATGGACGATTGGCTGCAGCAATGCGTTTCTCCCGATCGTTGAATTCGGGCCACTGCCTGAGAACAAGCTGACATTGGAATTCGGCCCCTGAATGCTTAGCGATCGCGGCGTCAGGTGCGATGTGGGCATTGATCGAATACCAACCGACGACCGGCCTGGCGTTACAGTTCGGCAGCCGCTCAAAACGATCGCGGATTTGAGAGAAGTGGGACGCCGCAACGTGTTGCCAAACTTTTCGGACCCGGACCCGGACCCGGACCCGGCAAACGCGGCAACGGTAGCAAGATCCTGAACGCGTATTTGCCGCTTGCCACTGGCATGGTCAGCTCTTGAAGGCGTTCGGCCCCAAATTCGGAAAGCAGGTTTGGGATATCAAACGACCTGCTGCAAAATGGTCCTCCGACCTTGCCGCAGGAGCCGGGAGCGAAGTTTGTTAAACTTGCACGCACGAAGCCCGGCTTTTTCCACCTGAACCACGTGTTGTATGGCACTCCTCTCCACCCTGACGCATCCGAATCCCGCTAGCCCGGTAG
>JBPCVD010000387.1:0-3141 GCA_051010815.1 Rubripirellula sp. | reverse complement strand
GCCTTGGCTTCGATCTGACGGATACGTTCGCGGGGAACCTTGAAGATGTGGCCAACCTCTTCGAGCGTGTAACTGTAGCCGTCGCCGAGCCCGTACCGCAGCTTGATGATTTCACGCTCGCGGTAGGAGAGGGACTTCAGCACGTTTCCGATTCGATCGCGGAGCATCTCCTGAGTGGCACCGATCTGCGGACTTTCCGCAGTGCCGTCGGGAAGAAGATCACCGAACTGGCTGTCTTCACTGTTGCCGACAGGACGGTCGAGTGAGATGGGGAACCGGCTCATCGTCAAGACGCGTCGGGCCTCTTCAACCGTCACATCGGCCCGACGAGCGGTTTCTTCGATGGTCGGTTCACGGCCAAGTTCCTGCAGCAACTGACGAGCGACGTTTCGGACGCGGCTCATGGTTTCGACCATGTGAACCGGGATGCGAATCGTCCGGCTTTGATCTGCAACGGCGCGGGTGATCGCTTGGCGAATCCACCACGTGGCGTAGGTACAGAACTTGAAGCCACGGCGGTACTCGAACTTGTCGACCGCTCGCATCAAACCTGCGTTGCCTTCTTGAATCAGATCAAGGAACGAGAGGCCACGATTACGGTACTTTTTCGCGATCGAAACGACCAACCGCAGGTTCCCCTCGCTCAGTTCTCTTTTTGCCTGCTGGTACTCCGCGTACACGGAGTTGAGCATTCGAACGCGATTGCGGAGCGAGGTGGGTGTTTCCTGACAAGCGGTCAGAATTTGGCGACGTTCGTGCAACAGCGCCTCACGAACCTCTCGGCCATGCTTTGTCTTTTTCTGCGAGCTGATCTCATTGTCGATTTCGATCAGGCGTCGGGAGAACTTCTCCAGCAAGTCGATCCGAGTTTCAATCCGCTGAGTACGCAGACCGAGTTCCTCGATCAGGCGAACGGCACGGCGACGACGACGTGCAAGCGAGCGCCAAGCTTCGGCGCGGCGCCGCTGCGAGGCACTTTTGCTCATCGCAATCTTCCAATCATGGCGATTGCGGCGAAGCAGGGTCTGCAGCGTACGAAGGTTGTGCGGCAGACGACCGATGATCTGTTCTTTTTCCAGGCGGTCGGTAACCGAAACCTGGACGGTGCGGTCAAACGGAAGCTGCCCGCGATAGACCTTCTTGAGGGTCTTGTAGGCCTCAACCAGGACGAAGTGGTTTTCCAGCAACTTGGTCCGGAATCGGCGACGGGTCTCTTCGATCCGCTTGGCGAGCTCGATCTCTTGCTTGCGTGTCAGAAGCGGAATCTCACCCATTTGGGTCAGATACATACGGACCGGGTCATCGGACCACGATTCGCTTTCGTCGACGGAAAGCAGTTCGTCCGGGCTGTCCAATTGGACCTGCCCATCGGCCTGCTCCGCCATTGCGACGGCAACGTTGTTGTCTTCGTTGTCGTCCACAGGCAACTTGCGAAATCCACCAGTCATTGCCTCGGTGCTTTGATCTGCGACGGCTTCAAATTCGTCAAGTAAGGTGTCAAACAAGACAGGAACTCCTGCGGAATCGGTATTCGGATGGATAGTAGGCAAGCGATGAATCGCTCACGTCCAAGGCGTCACTCGAGTTCTGATCAATTTTGATTCCTTCGTGCCCCGTGCGCGACGATTCACAATGGAATCGACGGACGTCTGCATTTGATAATGGAATCAGAACCTCGAATGCTCTGCTCTGCCACTTGGACGCAAGTACATCGAATTAGGTCAGTCTTTTTTGGCTCGATTTGTCAGACTCGAGCCGGGCAATGGTCATGAGGAAATGGGATGGCTAATTCGAATTTCATGCAGTTCGAATTAGCGAAACAATCATGGAACAGCAATCATGGAACAACGGTAATTAAGGACGTCCGCCTTGCGACGCACGTATTTCCCATTTTTGAGAACGGTATCT
Organism: Rubripirellula sp.; assembly: GCA_051010815.1. Taxonomy (GTDB): domain Bacteria; phylum Planctomycetota; class Planctomycetia; order Pirellulales; family Pirellulaceae; genus Rubripirellula. Next base: position 1,233 of record JBPCVD010000387.1, on the reverse strand, counting down.
GAAACACCAACGTGTATGACCTAGCGGTTTTTCATTTGCCCAAAGAAGTGATTGACGGCGAATGTCGGCAAACGGTTCATGCCAACCTCACCACGCAACTCTACCACTCGTTGAACTTCTACCTTCTCGTCTCTTTTCAAATGGGAAAACTTTACGTTTGTGTGGCTCTTGAGCTCTAAATGCGACTCTGTCGCTACCTACATTCGTAGGGGCACCTTGCCAAATTTCAAAACCCAACTCGCCCAGCAACTCATTAGCTAGAAAATGCGAATCCCGGGGATAGGAAAGGTGACCCCCATACCACGTGGTATGATGGCTCCGTCCAAGTTCTGATCGTCGGTGAGGATCTCACGCGAACCATCGCACGAAATCAGACGTATCGAGAATTTCCCCCGGTCCTAACAATTTCAGCCTCTCGGCTCTGCCCTCCCGGCTGCAAACGGCAAGTACTGACCACGCTAGATGTGACGCGATTCATTCGGGTCACGAGGACGAACAAAACAGTTCGTTGTTGTTGTGCCGGCTTGGTCCACGTTAGTGGAGCGGCGGTTGGGCGGGTGGTGCCGTTTGCTACCTGAGGATTCTAGTCTCCTCGCATCGCCGGTCTAGTCGGCTCTACTTCAAATCTTCGCTAATTATGCACCTTCTTCCCTGTCCCAGCTGCGACGCCTCCTTCCCCGTCTCCCCCTCCAAGGCTGGTGAGGACGTTTCTTGCCCCGAGTGCCACAGCACCGTCGTGATCCCAAAATTGGGACAATTACGTCAGCTGCCGCTCGTCGAGTCGAGCTCGGATGCGGACCCCCGAGACAGGGGTTCGGTCGACGAGCCCTCTCGACTCGCCCAAGCAGGGTTTGGCGTTGCCGGATTGGTCGCCACCGGAGCGCTCTTGGTCGCAGCTTTCTGCGGAATTCGCTGGGCGCTGATCGAAGTCCCTGCCACTAGCGACGAACACATCGCGACGATCCGCGAGCGGCTCAGTGAGCGGTCGGCATCGGAGTTAGTGCGGGAATACGAAGACATGGAAAAGCGAGGTCTCGAACTCGGCGTCCCGTTTCGCTACAAGGAGATCGCAGTGGAGAAAGCGGAATGGGGGCGCGATGCAAGCATTGCCGGCGCGATCGGTGCCGCAGCCCTCGCGCTCGCCTTCGTCTGTGCCATGGCCACGAGGCGAAATCGGGCCTAGCCGCAGCGGACACTTGGTGCGGATCCGAGCGGCAATCGACCCTCAGCCAG
>JBPCVD010000386.1:0-3386 GCA_051010815.1 Rubripirellula sp. | reverse complement strand
ATCCAACACTGCGGTAGACGGGCCGGTCGCCCAGTGCGTCCCAGGGGAAGTCGGAGGGAGCGTCATTTCGGCTCGCAGGAACTTCCTCTTTGCAGTGTTTGCAAAGACGGCGTAAAAGTCGTTGCGCCATCACTGCTTCCACCGTGCCAGCGACCAGGAAGGGCTCGACACCCATGTCACTCATGCGGGTGAAGGCGCCGGCAGCGTCGTTGGTGTGCAGCGTACTGAAGACCAAGTGACCGGTGAGCGATGCTTGAATCGCGTTTTCGGCCGTTTCGAGGTCACGAATTTCTCCCACGAGCACAATGTCGGGGTCATGACGCAGGATGCTTCGCAGCGATGCGGCGAACGTCAGGCCAATTTTTGAGTGGACCTGGATTTGATTGATGCCATCGAGCTGGTACTCGACCGGGTCCTCGGTGGTGATGATCTTGGTTTTCGGACTCTTGATTTGCAGCAGGCTGCTGTAGAGCGTCGTCGTTTTACCGGAACCGGTTGGGCCCGTGACCAGAACGATCCCGTGCGGAAACTTGATGATCTCACTGAATGTTTTGTAGATCTCTGGAGACATTCCAAGTTGTTCGAGGTCAAAGACCATCGAAGACTTGTCCAGAATACGCATCACCATGCCTTCGCCATGGATCATCGGGATGACACTCAAACGAATGTCGACTTCGCGACCGTGCACACGAAGTTTGATGCGTCCGTCTTGCGGAAGACGTTTCTCCGCGATGTTCAAGCGGGCCATGATCTTCAGGCGACTGATGATCGCTGCTTGAAACCGGTTGATCTCCGGAGGCGTGGGTTGTAGATGTAGGATTCCGTCGATGCGATATCGAATGACCAATCCATTGGATTGTGATTCGATGTGCACGTCACTGGCCCGCGACTGGATTGCCTCGAGCAGAATCTCGTTGACGAGACGAACCACGGAGGCTTCCTGAGCCATCTCGCTCAGTTCGCTTCCATCGGTCTCGATACCCTCAAGAAGCTCGACTTCTTCTTCGCTCTTCGCGGCCATCAGGCCTTCGACCGTCTCACTACCGACGCCGAGGTGCCGGTTCATCAAACGAGCGATTTCAGCTCGCTCAGCCACAACGGGAATGATGTTCTTGCCGGTCGCGGCGCTTGCTTCGTCAAGCGGATAGAGGTCTAGCGGATCCGACGTCGCCACGATCACGGAGTCGTCTTCGAAGCCAATCGGGAAGAGCGATTGACGGTAGATCAGTTTTTGAGGGAATCCCTCGAGAGCAGAAAGATCAACATCCGTTTCACGAAGGTCGACGTAATCGAGTCCCACTTCTTCGGCGAGTGCCTGAAGTGCGTCGCACTCGTCAACGTAGCCCAACGTGATAGCCGCTTGCACAACGCTTGTGGCGTCACTGCTACGGCTCTGTTCGAGCTGTTCGTCGCTCAGCAATCCGCGACGACGGAGGATTTCACCTGCATGCATGATCATGATTGTACCAGTTCCACTTCCTGCCACGCCGAATCACGATTGATCCGGCAATCTTTCTGATATTGCAGTGACTTAGCGTCCTCCGCGACCACCACCACCTGGTCCGCCGCCTCCTCCTGGGCGACCACCGCCGCCGCCCGGTCCGCCGCCTCCGCGACCGCCAGCAGCACCTCCGCGTCCACCGAATCCGCCGGGGGCACCGCCGCCACCGCCGAATCGGGCACGGAACGCTTCGATTCGCTGCTGAATGTCCGATGCATTTTGAGTTGTCGCGCTGCTAGGTCGACCGGCGGCTCCACCCGCTTCGGATGAAGAGGCGCCATCTTTCGTCGAGCTGGCTTGAGTTCCAAGGATCGACTCGAGAGCTAGCTTCATGACCTCCGGGTTGACGCTGCCACTGGTTGAGTAAGTGACGATCGTCTCTTCGGTGACCATGCTGCTCTGATCGAGTTCCTCCACCAAGGCTCTGACCTCGGCAAAGTCCTGAGGTGATGCGATCACCACCAACGAGTTGCTCTTTTCGTCCACGGCGACATTGATCTTGGCAGGTTCGCTCACGGCAGTATCTCCACCACCCCGTCCGCCTCTTCCACCGCCACCACCGCGAAACGCAGCAATGAGATCTTGCGGAGAAGGTTGCCCGCCGCCCTGACCACCGCGTCCACCACCGCCGCCACCGGAGCTTTGGGCTCCCGCGATGCGATCACCGAAGATGGTTTTAACCACTTCAGCAACGTCGCTTGCATCCTGGTAGATCACAGGAATTAGCGCTGGCTTGGCGACTGTTTCAATGTCTTCCGGGCTCTCCTGAATGTCCACCTTTTGCAAGATGAGTTCGATCATCTGCATGTCGATGGGATTGGCCTGCACGATCAGGGCGTTCAATCTTGCGACCGGTACGATGTTGACCGAACCGCTGGAGGTCAGGACCGATCTTGTGCTGGAGGTATCACCGCCTCCACCTCCACCGAGCCCACCAAGCAGGCCGAGCATTCCACCACCGAATCCGCTTGTCACGGAATCAACGGCGGACGAAAGGGTGCTTTCGGCGCCACCGAGGACACTGGAGATCAATTCCGCTGCGACATCGGCTTTGATGTACTTGAGCCAAATGATAGTGGGAAGATCTGATGCTACGCCCGATGGAGTCGCAACCGATTCCATCAAGGACTGAAAGGCATCGAGTGCTGCCGTATCTTCGGATGCAATGATCATGCCGGCGGGTGTAAATTGAACCACGATGTCGGCGCCACCCAGATTGATTGTGGCGGAGTTGGGATCGTCTTGAGTAGAGTCGACAAGCTTGCCACCCAAATTTGAATCTGCAGTCGATTCTTCACCTTCGTCGTTGGGCTGGCTGACGAATCGGTATCCATTCAGCTGGTGGGCTTCGGCACGTGACTGGGGCTCCGTCAAGCTTCGCGGAGGTGTCGAACGTGCATCAGGCTCGCGGGGTACGCGGCGTTCCGGAATTCCGCCGCTACCACCACCATTCGAGCGCGAAGGGGAAAGCGTGCGGATTCTATTTTGACGACCGGTTACCGGCCATAGGCTTTCGACCTGATCGAGTGCGTCCTCCGCAGCTCGCCCGGTGTAAGGCAAAATTCGAACTTTGTCGCCCAAGGCGGACAGACCATTGTCCCCTTCAAGCTCGCGGAGCAAGTTTTCGACCATTGCGATTTGGTCCGATGTTCCTCGAATCCAAAGCTTGCCCGTGGTCGGGTCACCATCCACGATTGGTCCCTCGCCACCCTCTTCGGTGACACCAAAGAATTTGTTGATGGTTAGCAACGCTTGAGCGGGGTCAAGTCGTTTGAGGTCGACCACTTTGAATTCCTGGCCCGTCCCTTCCATTTCGGAAATCGATTTCTCAATCACCTCATGAGTCTCAGGCCTCGCCCATGCGACGATAGCGTTGGTCTTCGGG
>JBPCVD010000385.1:0-3636 GCA_051010815.1 Rubripirellula sp. | reverse complement strand
GGTGTAGCCGAAAACCGGAAGTAGCCGAAAACCGGGTGCGACAATGGGTAGCGTTTGCGACAATCGCCTTTTCGCGGTTGAATGAATGTTCGTCAGATGTTCCCCAAAACGTTGCCTCAGCTGCTGTGCGTTACGCTTTCCCCCCTCTGATCGCGATCTGTCTTTTGGGCTGTGATGCCCGGATTGAACGCTTCGAGCCGAATGAGGTCTACTCCCTCACGATGGCCCGCTCGCGATCCGCAGCAGCGGAGATTGCGAGCGAAGACGCCGCAGATGTGGTTGAAGAGCTGTACGGGACGCCGGATGATCCGAAGTGGCCATTGCCGACTTCGGCAGGCGGCGTGAAGCCTCAAAATCTTCTTCGTGCCGCTGGTTCCGTCAGCAGCGAGAAGGATGGCACGCATCTCGGTTTATTCCGTGAGCACTGTGTGACCTGTCACGGGCTTTCCGGAAGCGGTACGGGTCCGGCCAGCGTCTTCCAGAATCCTTACCCGAGAGATTTTCGGCATGGCGTCTTTAAGTGGAAGTCGACCGATCGTGGATCGAAACCGACGAAGGCGGACATTCGCAAACTGCTTCTAGACGGGATTCCCGGTACTGCGATGCCTTCGTTCGCACTTCTGAGTCCAGATGATTTGGACGCTTTGGTTGACTACGTGATTTACCTTGCGTCTCGGGGTGAAGTGGAACGTCGTTTAACCTCCGCTGCGATCGACGAGCTCGACTATGACGAATCTAGGCCAGAAACTGAGTTGGTGCTTTCAAGCTCGGATGCCACCGAGGGTGGTGAAGTCGTCGCAGAGGTCGTTAGCCGAGTGGCGTCGGATTGGGCGGAATCGGAGGCGAAGGCGGCAACGTCAGAGATGCCCGTTCTCTCCGGAGAAGCATTGAATGAATCGGTTGACCGCGGCAGAGACATCTTCCACGGGAAAATCGCTAACTGCGTCGGCTGTCACGGTCCGGCGGGAAACGGGAATGTCCCCACACTCGACTACGACGATTGGACGAAAGAGTACTCGACGAAGATCGGACTCACGCCATCGGATCGCGAAGCGATGCGACCATTTCGTGAAGCAGGGGCGTTGCGGCCTCGACCGATTCAACCTCGCAATTTGCAAGATGGAGTTTTTCGCGGCGGAGGTGATGCTGCGTCGCTCTATCAAAGGATTTCCCAAGGCATTGCAGGTACACCCATGCCGGCAGTGGAGATAACCGATCAACCGACGGGCACGGGACTGTCCCAGGATCAGGCTTGGGACCTGATTCGGTATGTGCAGTCCTTGTCGAAATCTCAGTAGAATTTTGAATCGGCCTTTCGAATGAATTTAGCGGCACGAAAGATCCATCGAGTCAGGATGAGCGAACAAAACTATCGCACGATTGGCGCACTTTGCGGTCTGACGGTCGGCATTGGCGTGATGCTTGGTCTGGGGTTCAGCGGCGTTTTGCCTGGCGCTGTATTTGGTGCCGGTGGATGCGTTTGCGGCGGTATGATCGCGGAGAGCGTGTATCGCTGGAATCAGAAGCGGGGGAATTGATCAAGCGATGTCGGAAAACCACATCGAGGCGAATCCCCCAGCACGCTCCGTGCATCGCCTTGCGGTGTTGGCTGTTTGTTTGGTTTGGCCGTTGATTTGGATCGGGGGTCTGGTCACGACCTACGATGCCGGGATGGCCGTGCCTGATTGGCCAGCGACCTACGGCTACAACCTCTTTCTCTATCCCTACAAGACCTGGTTGCTCGGGCCGTTTGACCTCTTCATCGAGCATGGTCATCGATTGTTGGGGGCGGTTGTTGGACTGGTCGCAATTGCGATCGTTGTCGCCTGCTATCTGCGCGAACCCCGAAAATGGGTTTTCTACCTGTCCCTGGGATTGTTGATTGCGGTGATTGCGCAAGGTTTGCTGGGTGGCATGAGGGTTGTCTTGGGGGATCGAACCTTGGCCATGGTCCACGGCTGCTTTGGCCCTGCATTTTTCGCTCTCTGCGTCGCCATGGCGGTGGTGACTAGCCGCTCGTGGTTGAGAACGTCGGAAGACGCGGATCGCGATTTGCCGCAGGTGGGGACGCCGCTGGTCGCCGCAGTGGCGATGTTGCCTTTGATCAGCTACCTGCAGCTTGTGTTGGGGGCACAGCTGCGGCATGTGCAGCCAGACGCAGCTCCGGGTGGATTTGCCATGATCGTCGCGATCCACGTGATGACTGCATTTCTGCTTTGGATTCTGACAGCAATCGCGTGGTGGCGGATCCGGCGGTGCGGCGATTTGACGCTGTCGCGACCTGCCGCTTGCCTGATAGGATTAGTGGGCATTCAAATCGCGCTCGGGATTGGGACGTGGGTCGTCAACTACGGTTGGCCCTCCCTTCTAGCCTGGATGCCGGGCGCCACAGGGTTCCTGCTAAGAGCCAAAGGCTTCGCGGATTCAATCATTGTAACGGGGCATGTGGCGACCGGATCCCTAATATTGGCCGTGTCGGTCATGCTGCTGGTTCGTTTACTAAGAGTTCGACGAAGAAGTTCGTCTGTGCGAGAGCTTTCAGACTCCTCCGCTCCAAACAACACATCACACGCTTCGGTGCTTCAAACCGCGACAGCCTAAACGCTTCTCATCCATGGCTACCGACTTACTTCCTGCAGAATCAGCTTCCCTTGCGTCGCCCGAGAACCGTTCGCCCACATTTGGTGGCGCGACGTGCGAGTCGGTTGCGATAACTTCAGCGAAAGGGCAGGGCAGTGCGGTGGGTGTTCTAGGAACTGGCTCACTTGAATCAGATGAGTCGAAGCAGGCCACTGTTGAAGGAAAATCTTATTCGGTCGTGTTGTCCGACTATGTCCAACTGACCAAACCAAGAATCGTCGTGATGATTTTGGTGACGACATGTGCAACGGCCATGATCGGCGCAGGCGGTTGGGTTTCTGCTCCTCAGTTGCTCTGGCTGTTGATGGGCACTGCAGCGATTGCTGGCAGTGCGGGGGCCGCGAACCAAGTTTGGGAGCGTGTCATCGATTGTCGCATGACAAGGACCGCGAACCGACCGATTCCGTCGGGCCGTGTCGGTGCCTTGCCCGCGACGCTCTTCACCGCAATCCTCGGGTTGTTCGGGGCGGCGGTACTTACAATTCAATTCGGACTCGTACCTGCAGGCGTCGGAGTCGCGACGTGGGCCCTGTACGTCTTGGTCTACACGCCGATGAAGACCCGGACGGCGTGGAACACGACGGTCGGAGCGGTTGCCGGAGCGATCCCCGTCTTGATCGGATATACCGCCATGGGCGGTTCGCTGATGGATTGGACCGGATGGTTGTTGGTAGGTGTCTTGGTTGCTTGGCAATACCCCCACTTCATGTCGATCGCTTGGATGTATCGCCGCCAATATGGTGAAGCCGGATTTCGAATGACGACGACCGAAGAGCCTACCGGTCGCAGTGCTGGTTGGCAGAGCATTCTCGGATCGTTGGCACTGATGGCATGTGGCGTCACACTCTGTTGCTTGCCGACAGGATGGTTGCCAGCGGCTGTGACTTCGCTTGCCGTGATCGCTTCGGCTTGGCCGATGTTGAAGGCTTCGGTCCGTTTCGCCAAATCTCCGGACGACATTCGAGCTCGAAAGCTACTCCGTTCTTCCTTGTTGGT
>JBPCVD010000384.1:0-23291 GCA_051010815.1 Rubripirellula sp. | reverse complement strand
GTCCTCACAAGGACACCCAAGAACTCCGCATCCATGCTTTTCGATGGTTCAACCGGTTCTTGCGTCAGGACGATTCGCTAATTGAATCAGCCGCGAAACCATTGTTCGATCCTATCGAACTGCGAGTCTTCGCCGAACTTCCTAAGGACGAACGCGTCACCACAATTCACGACACCTTCGTGCCCGAGACGACGGAGCCTCTGCCACAGACGGTGGCAGAGGCAGATGCGTTAAAAGATCGTCTGCTGCCGACCATCCGTCAGAAGTGCTTTGGTGGTTGGCCAACCGATTCAGATCCGCTGGACATGGTGACGGTTGCAGAACGTAACCTCGGCGACTCGACACTTCGACTGATCGACTTTACGAGCGAAAGCCCCTATCGATTGCGGCTCTACGTGGTGACATCTTCCGACTCGAAACAGGATGTCGTTCAATTGAACCTGCTGGACCAACCTGGCTGGGAAGAACTGATGTCTGCGATCGCAGTCGAACTTCCAGCTCACGCCTTTCACCATCCGCCAAATCAAAGAGCGTGGAACAAGATCCTTGCCGACACGAAGAACCAACCCCTCGCATTTTTCGCGCCACGCGGCGTTGGCGAAACGGAGTGGTCGAGAGATGAGCGAACGCGCACACATATACGGCGTCGATTCATGCAACTCGGGCAAACCGCGGCCGGGATGCAGACTTTCGACGTGCTTCGCGCCTTGAATGCTCTTGAGCAGCGACGCGATTTTCCGAATCATTTTGAGGTACGGGGAAAAGGCGATGCAGCAACCTGGGCACTCTTCGCTTCGCTTCTCGCGGATAACGTTCGCTCCATTCAACTGCGCGACCTTTCGCCTCAAAACCGAGAGGCTCCTGATCTCCTGAACGTCAGCCGACTTTTACAACCACCCCACGCTCTGTTGATGTTTGCGAGCAAGCATAAACAAGCGACTCTCTATAACCGGAGTGCTGAGCGAGGTGCGTGGGGCGAGCTACTCGCCAACAATTCCTTGGCCCAGGAATCGATCACCTTGGTGGAATCCGAAGACGCCAAAACGAAATAACAGGCTCGCTCAAGCGTTCATCCATCGAACCTTGTCCTGGATCGGTTGCCGAACGCCTTTTGGCCATTCACCTACCGGGTAACCAAGGTAGAAGAGCCCTAACACGCGGTCGTTTCCAGATAAGCCAACGTAGTCGCGCATCTGGTCGCTTGTCGCGGCAATGTTGGACGACCAAAAACATCCAATTTCGTAGGCGGCTGCCGTCAGATGCATGTTCTGCACGGCGCAAGCTACGGCCTGAATTTCATCAAGTTCCGTGATCTTTTCACTCGATTGGCGTTTCATGCCGATGCTGATCACGACCGGAGCCAGCATCGCGTTCTTCTTCATTCCCTCGTACTTGTTCGCTCGAAAGGACTCAGTCGAAGTCAATTCCTTGTAGGTGGCTGCCAAGAATTCAGCCAACTGTTGGCGGGTGTCGCCAGTGAAAACAGTAAACCTCCAGGGTTCCGTCATTCCATGAGTCGGCGCCCAGTTTGCGTTCTCGAGAATCTCCTGCAGTATTGCGTGGTCAATCCCTCGATCAGCAAACTCTTTGGGTTTCACGGTTCGACGGCTTCGAATGACCGCTGTGATAGATTCCGTATTCAATGTCTAGCTCTCAAGAGTACATGTTCGCAACCTCACTCAGCCAACTGTCTTCAATAGGCGAGCAGGGTTACGTTTCATCCAGGATTCAATTTGTTCGTCTGTGACACCGACTCGCTGCTTCAACACGTCGACCATTTGCGGAAAAGTTGTCGCGCAGCCTGCGAAGTGTGTCCGGCAGGCCGCCCAAGCGGCTCCGTCTTCGTCGACTTCGACCGATTGACCCGATAGTTCGTACTTACCGGGCCCGAGTCCTGCCGCGCTGATTGCGTCCGTCACAATCACAACGTTCTCAGACGGAACGAGCTGCAAGTAGTTTCGCAGAGCGAATGGTGGCACATGATGCCCATCGGCAATGAACGAAATCATTAGGCGGTCGCTAAGGCTGAGTACACGTTGAACGATATTGTCGTGCCGCGGTAACGAGCCTGGGCAACCGTTGCCCAAGTGAGTGAATAGTTTTAAGCCATTGTCGATACTGACACGTAGCTGATCGAGCGTCGCGTCACAGTGGCCCGCAGCGACAACCACACCGCGTTTCGTTAAGTAGGACGTCGCTCGTCCGTCATCATCCATTTCGGGAGCCAGCGTCCACAAACGAACATGACCACACCCCGCATCAAGCAATCGGTTGACAACGTCCGTGTTCGCTGGCATCGAATCGGCCGTTGGATGCGCGCCGATGTATCCCTCGGCCGGGTTCAGAAACGGCCCTTCCACGTGGATGCCACCGATTCGTTCTCTGACTTGCGGATAGGCGTCGATAAGCGACGCAATTCGCGAGACTCTCGCAACCATCCGGTCCAGCGGAGCCGTGATTACCGTTGCCAGGATGGAGTCGGTACCATCCGATCGCAACCGTTCGCACACGTCATGCACTGATTCATCCGAGTAATCATCGGCGTTGAAATCGATACCCGCGTAACCATTGACTTGCAGATCAACGAATCCGGTCATGAGTCGCGATCCAACCTTGCTTTTGATTCTGAGCTAAGTTTCGCCGAGGCCGCTTCATCGATTACCAATATTGTGTCGGGATGCTCGCGGAGGATGCTCGCGGGGACCTCAGGCGTGATCGGACCTTCCAGCGTTGATTGCACAGCCATCGCTTTTCGTTCGTCCGGAACGCTGCAGTAAATCTTCTCCGCTTTCAAGATCTGTCGCACTGACATGCTGATCGCATGAGTTGGGACATCGCTCAAAGACGGAAACCATCCTTCGCCAACTTGTTGCAGTCGGCACGGTTCGTCCAACTCAACGATCAAATAGGGTTCCTCCGTCTCGAAATCTGCAGGTGGGTCGTTGAAGGCAAGATGCCCGTTCTCACCAATCCCGACTAAGGCTAAATCAATTCTGGCTTTTCGGACGAGGGAGCCGACGCGAGCGATGGTCGTCGTCGGCTCGTCGTCACCACGAAGGTAGTGAAACGAGGCCAGGTCGACTTGGTCGGCGAAGCGTTCTCTCAGATAGCCACAGAAGGAAGCCTTGTGATCACTGGAAAGTCCGACGTATTCGTCCAGGTGGAAACCGTGGACTTTGGACCAATCAATTCCGGACTCCTTCACCAAGTGCCCCAGAACTTCGAACTGAGATGCACCGGTCGCCACCACTAGATTGGCCGATCCATGTTGGGAAATCGCCTGTCGCAGGTCGGATGCGGCATGCTGCGCCACCCAACGGCCCATCGCTTCGGGACTGGCGGTTAAAATGGTATGCATGAGTTTCTTTTTGTCGCGTGACTCTCGGGGATCGAACGAACACTTCGCAGCATTGTTGGCTTTCTCAGCCGTAAATGCGAGTCCCGACCGGGTTCCGGTTGCTCCATCTCCTTGGTTTTTAGATTCCGTCAGAGGTTGCCCGTGCGTTTCTCGATCATCGTCTTTGCCGTATTGGTGCTTTGCCTGGGTACCACAAGCGCCGACCCACCGCGTGTCCAAGACGACGGCAGTGAGTCTCAAGATTCTCGTCTCGGCGAGTTGAAAACCCTCAATGGTCACTTTCCGTTTGCAGTCCCCGAGAACGCTGGTGAATGGCATCAGAGAGCTGAGCAACTTCGACGCCGTGTGCTGGTATCGACTGGGCTCTGGCCGATGCCGGAGAAGACCCCGCTGAATGCAGTCCTCTTTGACAAGACAGTCCGCGAGGGATTCACGGTCGAGAAGGTCTATTTTGAAAGTCTTCCCGGACACTACGTCACAGGACTACTGTTTCGACCTAGCACGCCTTCGCAGACGCCAATGCCAGGCGTGCTGTCACCTCATGGACATGGGGGACGCATGCAGAAACATAGTGATTCCGAATTGTCGAAACAGATTGCTCAAGGAGCCGAGCATTTCGAGAACTCCGGTCGCACGCCAAAACTTGCGCGGTGCGTGCAACTTGCCCGAATGGGATGCGTCACGTTCATCTTCGACATGCTTGGCTATGCCGATTCAATCCAGATATCTCGTGAAGTCGCTCATCGTCACAAGAACTCGAGGCCGGAAGAAGCGAACACCACAGAACAGGATTGGGTTCTTTACAGCCCCGAGGCAGACTTGCGGCTTCAATCCGTGATGGGTCTTCAAACATGGAATGCCATTCGTGCTCTCGATTTCCTCGAATCATTGCCGGATGTTGATCCCGAGCGACTTGCAGTCACAGGCGGAAGCGGCGGTGGCACGCAGTCGATCCTCCTGGGTGCCATCGATGACCGCATTAAGGTCTCTTTCCCAAATGGCATGGTTTCAACTTCGATGCAAGGCGGTTGTTACTGCGAGAACTGCAACTTGCTCCGAGTCGGCACCGGCAACGTCGAACTCGCTGCACTCTTCGCGCCACGACCTCAAGCGATGACGGCCGCGGATGACTGGACCAAAGACATGATGAGCGACGGGTATCCGGAGTTGAAATGGCTGTATGCGATGATCGGGGACGAGTCAGATGTCTATTGCCGACCGATGCTTCACTTCAAACACAATTACAACTATGTCACTCGCGCCACGATGTACCAGTGGATGAATCGACACCTTCAACTAGGTCTTGACGATCCCGTCGTTGAGCAGGACTTCGAGCCCCTTTCTGACGAGGAGACGATCATCTGGGGTGGCGACCATCCATCTCCATCGAACGTTGGACCAGCTCATGAGCGTTCCATCTGTCGATGGCTCGCCGATCAGGCACAATCCAAACTGAGCGAATTCTTACCTGTCGATAAGGAAACATCTGGCCAATTCAGGTCAATAATCGGCGCCGCTTGGCAAGTGATCTTTGATGTGCGAATCCCTAGCGAAGTTACTTACAAGGAGACGGGAAAGTTAACACTCAAAGGTCTTGATGTCAGGACCACACTGGTGATGGACCCAATCCGAAAAACGGAAATTCCGTTGGTGACCTTACGTCGAAATGAGACATCGGCGAAAGGCTGTGTCATTTGGACGACTGCAAATGGGAAGTCGGACCTCTTCGACACAGATGGAAACCCCAGCCGAGAACTTCAGACAGTCCTTCAGTCTGGCGCTACCGTTCTCGTTCCGGACTTGCTTGGACAAGGTGAACTCGGATTCGAACTCAAAAAAGACGAACAACGAGTGATCGACGATCCACGCTCGTACTCGGCGTTTACTTTCGGTTACAACCGGACTCTGGCCGCAGAGCGTTGCGGCGATCTACTCACAATTCTTGCCTATGCAAAGGCCGAGAATCTGGGAAGCGTTCGAATGATAGCGGATTCGGGTTCGGCTCCCTGGGCGGCCCCCGCCGCCGCGATCGCAGGTAAGGCGATCGACCGTTTCTTGATCGACACCGCCGGCTTTCGATTTGCGAATTTGAACAGCTACAGCGACGCCAACTTCGTTCCTGGCGCAGTCAAGTACGGTGACCTGCCGACACTTCTCGCGCTTCGTGCCCCACACCGGATGATGCTGGTTGGCGAGGACGAAACTCCTTCCGTCGTCCAGCAATCCTACTCCGCTCATCAAGCAGATCGAGCGACTCTACTCATAAGAGCGGGATTCGATTCGGAAGCGTTCTCGTGGATCGTCGCCCCCTAAGAAATCCTAGAGTCCGGAAACCCAAAGAGGGAAGTCGTCGCCACTGCCATTGGGGGACGCCTGTGGATGCGATCGAGTAATTAGCTCGCTACTCGGTTGCCGAAACGGAATTACGGCGACATAACGGGGGCCGCTTCTTGCTCCAAACGCGTTCGAATCGCCCCTATGTCCTGGATCGCTCTCAGTCTCCTCTCTGCGATCTTCTTGGGATGCTATGACATCGCAAAGAAGTCGTCCGTACGTGACAATTCGGTGCCAGTCGTTCTTTTGCTGAATGTACTAACGGCCGCCCTATTCTGGAGCGTGCCGATTTCGCTCGCCTTCGTCGCCCAAAATGAAGTGACGGACTCTCCGTCGAACGCTTGGCTTTCAAACTTGGTGACCATCGGCGCTGAACAGCATGCACTGCTGTTCGGCAAGTCAGCATTAGTCGGCGTCTCCTGGATTTGCGCGTTTTTCGCGTTGAAGCATCTGCCGATATCGATCGCTACTCCCATCCGGGCCACCAGTCCACTGTGGACGGTCACGCTTGCTGTCACATGCATGGGCGAACGTCCAACGGCGTTGCAATGGCTTGGTATCGCAATCGTCCTTGCTGCGTTCCTTGCATTTTCGAGGGTGGGTGCACGTGAGGGAATCCACTTCCATCGGGATCGATGGGTCTACTTAATGGCGATTGCGACACTGCTTGGTGCGATCAGCGCCCTCTACGACAAGTACCTTCTGCAAGAACTAAAACTTGCGCCCGCGACTGTGCAAGCATGGTTCTCCGTGTACCTGGTACCGATCATGTTGCCTCTTGCAGTTCGTTGGTATCAACGGGACCGCATCTCAAGTCCCTTTCAATGGCGCGTTACGATTCCACTCATCGCCGTCTTTCTGTTGATCGCCGACTATTCGTACTTTTGTGCCATCGCGCAACCAGACGCGATGATCACAGTGATATCTCCGATACGTCGCTCCGCGATTGTCATTCCTTTTCTCTTTGGAATCGTGAGTCTGAGGGAAGAGAACTGGCGTTTGAAAGCACCCTGTATCGCTGCAACGTTGTTGGGCGTTTTTTTGTTGAGCCAAGCGTCCTAGCATTTCAATTCGTTGGCCAATTGGGCAACTCAAATTTCTTCACGACGTTCGCCGTGTGTTCACTGTAGTGGCGGTCCATTTGCCGCAGCAATCCGCGTAACGTCCAACGACTACCGGGGGCCTTCTCGTCCAAAGGCAGGTCCTTAAGCAGATAGGCAAATCGGTTCGTGAATCCCGAGACACGCTCCATTTGTCGGGCCTCCTCTTTCCCATCCCAATTCGCGTGTCGAGCTTGGTAGTCAGGTGGCATTTGTTTCGGATTGAGATCCATGACAGGAATCATCGGATCCAACGCGTTAAAGATTTGCGAAAAGAAGAGCAACTCTCGTCCCATCATGTGCTCTGTGTTCCATCGCGGAGTGTGAGACCCGTTGCCCGGTCGAAAGTTCATTTGAGATGTCGTCAGATCGGCGAACACTTTTTGTGACTCCCGACACGCGACTTCTTTAGCAACCAAAAGACCCTCCAGATCGGCGCCAAGCGTCAGCGGCTTCGAATTCAATCTCACGATTATCTGCTCCTGCAGCTTCGCGATCTGCTTCGAGTTCACCACCGTCGTATTGGCGTCGGCGTCTTCATCGGCATCATCGCCGACGACGACCACCTTTGCATTCGTCATCGCAGCCGCATCGGAAGGTTCGCCTCGAACAACCATCAATACATCGGCCGACTCGAGGGAAGCTTTCTCCTGAGGTTTTAATTGGTCAACTTCCGCGTCGAGGCAGACGATCCGTACGCCATCAACGTGAACAGAAACCAGTGGACCTTCGACCTGGATCCTAATTGCATTCTTCGAAGGCTTCGCCTCGCCCGTTGGCGACCATCTCACAGATGTCTTGTTGGCCAGACGATCGAGAGTGAAATCTAGCGTTGCTCCCTGCGGCAATTCCTGGCGCACTCGATTGGGAAGCGAGTCGCGAGCACCGGGGCTGCGGATCAGGTCGACACCCTCGGTTCCGACCGATCGATATTGCTCTGAGATGACAATTTGCACGGCCAGATTCCACATCGACTCAACCACAATGCAACCGTCCGAGTAGCGGATCGCTACGGGATCACCCTCCTCCGAAGTGGCATGCTTCGCGGTGGCAACAACGGCAAGAAAGGTGGTCAGCAGAAGTCGAAACGACGTTTGACGGGAGGGACTCATGTTGGCGGCCAGGATTGGAGAGTTAAATCAGCGACAAATGCAATGAGCCGTATCCTACGGGATCCGGCAGATTGGACAGAAGTGTTTCAAAGAAAAATGGAGATCGAGTGGAACGATCCGCTCTCCGGCGGGTAAGAAAGGTAGTCATATCTCTCCTCGGGACTCGCGTTTGAACATCGACCAGAAAACGATCGGAGATGCGGCGAAGGGCGATCCACAAGCCTTCGAGCGAATCGTGCACCACTATTCGCTGGGAATCGTACGCTATGTATGCAACATGATTGGGGATCAGCATGCCGCGGAGGATGTCGCACAACGCGTTTTTGTCAACTTGTATCGGTCCATCAAAAAATTCGATGTAAGCCGTGGATCTTTCAACACATGGCTCTATCGAATCGCTCGAAACGCTGCGCTGAATCATTTGCGAGACAATCGCCCTCATCAAACTCTGCTGCTAACAACGCAAGACGAACTGGTCTCCGAAGAATCGCCTTCGAGCAATGCCGAACTTCGCGAGCAGTTTGCCCAATTAGACGCGGCGGTCGCGGCGTTGCCCGACGCGCAACGGTCGGCTTGGGTTCTCACGGAAATCGAAGGACTCACTCAAGCTCAAATTTCTGCTATCGAGGGTGTTCCTGAAGGCACAATCAAATCCCGCGTGTCACGAGCTCGAGAAACGCTTCTGAAATCTCTGCAAAACGAAATTGGAATGGAACGATGAGTGACGATGACGTTTATCAACGGTGGAAGGAACAAAGAACCGACGTCACGCCGACACAAGGTTTCACGGCGACGGTAATGTCTGAAGTTTCGCGGCAAGCGGAACCTGAGACAGTCCACATGGCTCGCAAAAGGCGATCGGCTGGTCGGTACGTCGCGGTATGCACTGCGATCGTCGCCGCTTCGGTCATCGGAGTTTTGAGAGTCACTTTTGCCCTCTTGTTCGGCATTCTATAAACCCAAGCTTGCAGAAACGATGAGCACGACCCAACAATCGACAGCCCAGTCCACCCCATCGGCTCCGCGATCGACGCTTATCGCCGTATTACTGACGCTCCTGATGACCGGTCTCGGACACATTTACTGTGGGGAACTGATCATCGGGTTATCCTGGGCTGCATTAGGGTCTTGCAGCGGGGTCATATCCCTGTGGGCCTTGACCCATTCGGCGAACTTCGCGGTCGCCTCGATTCCAATGTGGGTCGTCTCTTTCGCGGCTGTATTTCACGTGGTCTTGGTCGCCAAACGTTGCCCTCCAAATTATCAGTTACGCAGCTTCAATCGCACGTACGTCTACGCACTGCTTGTTGCCATCAGCTCTTTCGGTGTCATCGGCCACGGCTTGCTGATCCGATCGAATATCGTCACTGCCTATGTCACCCCAAGTCGGGACATGGAACCAACGCTTCGGCCCGGTGACCGTTTTCTTGCGGACAAGACTGCTTTTCGGCACGAGAGCGTCGGCATCGGCGACCTCATCGTGTTCAAGGACCCTGCGACGCTCATGCGAACGTTTGTCAAAAGGGTGGCGGCAACCGCGGGCAGTCGAGTAGAGGTCGAGGAAGGGCAACTGCTCATTGATGGAGAAGTTTACCAACCAGACAACGGTGCAAACCACGATCTGCCTCCATTCGGCCCCATGATCGTTCCCGACTACAACGTTTTCGTGGTTGGGGACAACCTCGGCCTCTCGAATGACAGTCGTAATTTTGGCCCGGTACCGATCACCGGAGTCGTCGGAAGAGCCACGTTCCTGTTTTGGCCCAGCGGGGAACTCGGGCGGTTTGGTGCGTTGAGATAGGGCACGCGAGGGAACCAAGTGAGGGAGATCGCAGGCAGAAAATTGCGGAAGCAGTTACACTGTCGACTCTCAACGCCTTCCTCGTTCCCCGCCCCTCTGCTACGAGTCCCACCCGCCGTGTTCTTGGCAACTCGAAATTGCATCTTGGTGATCCACGTCGCCTTGCTCGCGCAAGCGTTTGGATCCGACCCCGATTTCAGTCGTGTCGTGCGGCCCATCTTGTCTGAGCACTGCTTCCATTGTCACGGGCCCGATGAGGCCACGCGTGAGGCGGGACTGAGACTCGATCGACCATCTTCAGCCGCGTCCGTGATCGATTCGGTCGACCCAGAGTCAAGTGAGCTGCTCCGAAGAATTCTATCGGACGACCCTGATGAGCGAATGCCGCCGCCAGATGCACCCAAGCAACTATCGCAAACACAGATGGATGCCATTGCAAACTGGCTCGACCGGGGTGCCGCTTTCGAGGAGCACTGGGCATTCGTGCCACCGCGTCAACAAAAGGCCCCGCTGGTCGACGGCGACGATTGGTCCCGCGGAACGATCGATCGATTCGTCCTGAGTCGACTCCAACGCGAAGATCTGGAGCCGTCTCCACCAGCAGATCGTGCGACCCTCGCGAGAAGAATCGCCATCGACTTGACGGGACTGCCGCTGACACCTGCAGAGGTTGATCAATTCCTACAAGACTCGTCGGACAGTGCGACCGAATCTCTGATCAATCGTTTGATGCATTCGCCTCGCTATGGCGAACACATGGCAGTGCCATGGCTTGAAGCCTCACGTTATGCAGACACGGACGGCTACCAAAACGATCGCTATCGCTATCAACATGTATGGCGTGACTGGGTCATCGAGGCGTTCAATTCGAACATGCCCTACGACCAGTTCGTGATTGAGCAGATCGCAGGCGATATGCTTCCCGATGCGACGCTGCGGCAACAGATCGCCACCGGATTTGGGCGCAACCATCGCATCAACTCGGAAGACGGATCGATTCCGGAAGAATGGCGAACTGAAAATGTCGTCGATCGCGTCGACACATTCAGCACTGTGCTAATGGGTTTAACGGTCGCGTGCGCACGTTGTCACGATCATAAATATGATCCCATCTCACAGCAGGAGTACTACCAACTCTTTGCCTACTTCAACAATGTTGCGGAATGGGGTGTTGGACCCAATAACGGCAACAGTCCACCCTTTCTGGAAGTCCCAAAGAGTTGGCCCCACTTGTCGCGCGGCGAAGACCAATTCGTAACTCCCGAACCCGTCGAATTGAGAAACGCGAGAAAGGAGAAAGGGAATGGGCTCCAACGCCCGCAGGCTGGATCACCCTCGACCGTCATGGTCATGCATGAACTCGCGAAACCACGAGAGACGTTCGTGTTGCTTCGTGGGCAATACAATATGCCGGACCACTCCAGGCAGGTCCGACCCGAGGTGCCCGCATCGTTAAACTTAAACATCTCGGCGACGCCGAAGAATCGCCTTGAGTTAGCAGAGTGGCTTTTTCATCCCAACCATCCGCTAACCGCTCGCGTCGCCGTCAATCGCATCTGGCAACAGTTCTTTGGAATGGGTCTCGTCGAAACGAGCGAGAACTTTGGCTCCCAGGGGAGCCAGCCTTCGCATGCGGAACTGCTCGACTGGCTGGCACTTGAACTCATCCGAAATGAGTGGGATATCCGTGCCATCCAAATGCAAGTTCTCTTGAGCTCGACTTATCAACAATCGTCAAGGTTCACCGCGGAATTGTTGGAACGCGACCCCAAGAATCGGCTCCTAGCTCGAGGTCCTCGTGTCCGACTGCCTGCCTTCACGCTCCGAGATCAGGCATTGGCCGTCAGCGGATTGCTGGTGGAACGCGTAGGAGGCCCGTCAACCAAACCCTACATGCCGCCGAAAATCTGGAAGTCCATCTCCAACAATACGTACGAGCAAGACAAAGGTGGCGATCTATTTCGCCGAAGTCTCTACACCTACTGGAGACGAACAATTCCGCCGCCAACCATGATGAATTTCAATGCCGCAGCACGCGAAGTTTGTGTGGTTCGTACCGAGGCGACCAATACCCCGCTGCAAGCATTGACCCTGATGAATAACAAGGTCTTCGTTGAGTCAGCTCGCGGCTTGGCACAACGGATGATCAGTGGCAGCACCGAGACTACCGAGTCAATCGATCAGGGGTATCTACTTGTGATTGGACGTCTTCCCACCGACGAGGAGCGCGTGGTGATGCTTGAGACGTTCCAACAATTCCTAAAAGAGTTTCGTGACGAACCGGAACAAGCCGCGCAACTTCTTGCCGTTGGCGATTCGTCTCGAGTTTCAAATATTCCCGCGACTAAACACGCCGCCATGACGATGATCGCCTCCATCATTCTGAATCTCGATGAATCCATTTGCAAAGAGTAGGACCGTCTCATGACGAGAGACATCTTCTCACGACGTTCGATGCTGCTCGGTTCCCTTGGACTGACTTCGTTGCTCAATCGTGATCTCGGTCATGCCGAGGCCTCGGAATCGGTTCACCAGGGACTGCCATCGCTACCCAACTTCACGCCGCGCGCGAAGCGAGTAATTTTCCTGTTTCAGTCAGGCGGTCCTGCTCAAATGGACCTCTTTGACTACAAGCCGGAACTACGAAACCGCTTTGGACAGGATGTGCCGCGGAGCGTCTATCCCGACGACCGAAAAACAACCATGAGCTCGGCACAGGCCACCTTTCCAGTAGCGCCGAGCATTTTCAACTTCTCGCAGCGGGGCGACTCTGGCTCATGGATGAGCGAGATTCTTCCCCACCTTGGACACGTCGCAGACGACATGTGCATCATTCGTTCGATGCACACAGACGCGATCAATCACGACCCTGCGATTACATTTCAACAAACCGGGTCGCAGATTCCAGGGCGTCCGAGCATTGGATCTTGGATCGGCTACGGACTAGGAAGCCAAAACGACAACCTTCCCGCCTTCGTAGCGATGTCAAGCAAGGGCAGCGCAAAAACGGGACAGCCACTTTACGATCGCCTTTGGGGAAGTGGATTTCTACCCTCGGAGCATCAGGGTGTGAAGTTTCGCAATCAAGGTGATCCAGTCCTCGACATCTCCGATCCCAGTGGCGTATCGCGTCAGCAACGACGTGTCATGCTCGATTCGCTGCGACGACTCAATCAACTCAAGTACAACCGCATCGGCGATCCCGAGATCGAGTCGCGAATTGCGCAATACGAACTCGCTTACAGAATGCAGATGTCGGTGCCCGATTTGCTAGATTTCTCGGACGAGTCGGAACACGTTCTTGATCTCTACGGTTCCGATGTAACAAAGCCAGGTCGGTACGCCTACAATTGCTTGATCGCCAGACGATTGGCTGAGCGAGGCGTTCGTTTCATTCAACTCTTCCATCAGGGTTGGGACCAGCATGGAAATCTGCCGGTTCAGATTCGAAAGCAGTGCAACGACACCGACCAGCCAACCGCTGCCCTAATTCGAGACCTGAAGCAGCGGGGCATGCTGGACGAAACACTACTCGTTTGGGGTGGTGAATTCGGACGCACGATCTACTCTCAGGGCAAACTCACAGAAAAGGTCTACGGGCGCGATCATCATCCAAGTTGCTTCACCATGTGGATGGCCGGTGGCGGTATCAAAGGTGGAGTCAATCATGGCAGCACGGATGACTACAGCGTCAACGTTGCGGAAAATGGCGTCAGCATCCATGACCTACATGCGACCATACTCCATCAGCTTGGAATCGATCACAAACGCCTCATCTACAAACACCAGGGTCGTGATTTTCGCCTGACCGATGTCCACGGCGAGGTCGTACGTCCACTCCTAGCCTAGCGGTTCAAAATTGATTCACTCAGCCTTCCGAGCACTCACCGCGATCGCGGTATCAGCATGTGCGATAGCGACTCGAGCCGACTTTCCCCCAGTCTTCAATACAGAACCTGACTCTGTCACCTCGCAAATGTCGGCTGAAGATGCCGCCGCACAGATGGAACTACCGAGGGGATTCCGCGCGACCGCGTTTGCATCAGAGCCGGATGTTCAAAACCCAATCGCGATGTCATGGGATGCGCGCGGGCGACTCTGGGTCGCCGAAAACTACACCTATGCCGAACGTGAGCAGCGGTTCGCGCTGAATTTGCGAGATCGCGTCGTGATTCTTGACAACACCAACGGCGATTCTTTTCAAACGCGAAAGGTATTTACCGACAACGTTCAGATGTTGACCGGCGTCGAGGTTGGTCACGACGGGGTGTGGCTGATGTGTCCGCCACAACTCATTTTCATTCCTGATCGAGATCATGACGACGTTCCCGACGGACCGGGAGAGGTGATTCTCGACGGGTTTACCGTCGCGCAGCAAAACTATCACAACTTCGCCAACGGATTGCGTTTCGGACCTGATGGTTGGCTGTATGGACGTTGTGGCGGCTCGTGCCCTGGACGAATCGGACTTCCTGGGTCACCCGACCACGAACGACATGCTCTAGAGGGTGGTATCTGGCGCTATCACCCAATCCGTAAACATGTAGAGGTGCTGACGACCGGCACGACGAATCCATGGGGACACGATTGGAACTCGGTCGGAGAAGCATTTTTTGTGAACACCGTGAATGGCCATCTATGGCACATGATTCCTGGTGCCCACTTCACCCGTCCGTTTACCTTGGATCCGAACGGTCGCACCTACGAACTGATCGATTTTCACGCCGACCACTGGCACTTTGACACCGGCCAAAGTTGGACCAAGTCACGCGATGGAGCTGCGAATTCTCTGGGTGGCGGACATGCTCACTCGGGCGCCATGATTTACGAAGGACGCAACTGGCCCAGACGCTATCGGGGAAAACTCTTTACGTTGAATTTTCATGGCCGGCGAGCGAACCAGGAAACGTTGCGAACGCGTGGGACAGGCTACGTTGCTGAGCACAATGACGACTTCATGCTGGCGAAAGATCCCTGGTTTCGGGGAATGGAACTTTCTGCGGGACCAGATGGCGGAGTGTTCGTACTCGACTGGAGCGACTCCGGTGAATGTCACGAACACACGGGAGTCCACCGTACGAGCGGACGGGTCTACAAAATCATTTATGGCGCTTCACCGTCACACGAAGTGCCGAGTAAGAATCTTCAGAAATGGACACCAAAGCAACTTGCAGAAACACATTCCGATTTCGACCGGTGGCAGTTGCGTCAGGCGCGTCTTGAGCTCGCGCGGCGCAGCACCACGGAAAACCTTGAGACGGCAGAGGCGGAACTGCGCAAGTTGTTTCTCGACGTTCACAGTGATGCTGCTGTGCGAGTGCAATCATTGTTGACGCTTCACATCATTGGCGGGGCAAGTCAAGGCTTTCTTATCGAACAGTTGCGGGACCCAAATGAGTCGGTGCGTGCATGGGCGGTTCGGCTCTTGACGGAGTCTTGGACGATTGATGATGCGCTTGGACCGGTGTGGAGGTCCCCCGATTCGGATCAGCAGATCGCGAAAGAGGTCGATACGATCGTCCCTTCGCTTGTTCGCTTGGCGGCCGAAGATAATTCTGGCCTCGTTCGATTGACTCTTGCGTCAACGCTTCAACGGTTGCCTACGAAGTCCCGCATCTCCCTGGCGCGAGAACTTGTCAATCGCACAGAGGATGCATCCGACCATAATCTACCCTTGATGGTTTGGTACGGACTCATTCCGGTCGCCGATGAACATGCGAGGTCGCTCGTGGACGTGGCACGAGACTGCCGACTACCGACCACCTTGCAGTCAATTTCTCGCTGTCTAGCGGAAGAGATCGAGAATGAACCGAATGCATTGAACGAACTGCTTGGCTACGCCGCAGATCAGGGTGGCACTTACCTGACGACCGTCTTGGCGGGGGTCGCCAGCGGATTGAAGGGTTGGCGACGTGCACCGCGCCCTGCCAATTGGGATCGTGTCATCGGCGTCGACGAAGGGAAAGCCAATCGGGAGCTGATCAGAGAACTCAGCGTTGTGTTTGGGGATGGCCGCGCGACGGATGAGTTGAAGCGCATCGCCATGAGCAAAGGCAAGGTCGAATCAAGTGTGAGGCTAGCCGCCTTGGAAACACTCATCCAAAGCGAGCCTGATGACTTAAGAGCGATTTGCGAACAGCTATTGACTGACAGCCATATGAACGTGCTAGCGGCGCGTGGCTTGTCTCAATTTGATGACTCATCCATCGGTGAAAAAATCGTTTCTCGATACCGGAATTTCCGGGGGCCTTTCCGGCCGCAGATCATGTCAATTCTGGTGTCTCGAAAGTCATTTGCGAAAGCAATGTTGAATGCGATGGAAGCCGGAAAAATTCCTCGTGAGGACCTATCGCCCTATCAAGTTCGCCAGATTCACAGCTTTGAAGATTCGAACCTGAGTGAAAGAGTGGCTCAAATCTGGGGTGAGGTTAGAGAGACTTCGGAGGACAAGAAGCTTGCAATATCGGAACTCAAAAAGAATCTTGATTCGGAACACAGCTCGCTGGCTAATCTTGGAAGGGGGCGAGAGCTATTTGTAAAGCACTGCCAGAACTGCCACCGACTGTTTGGAGAGGGAGAGAAGATTGGACCCGACCTAACTGGCGCCAACCGAAACAATATCGACTACTTGCTCACAAACATCATCGACCCAAGCAGCGTCGTCGACAAAGACTACCGCATGTCAGTGCTGCTAACGGACGACGATCGAATCATCAATGGCTTGATCACGTCCGAGACCGACAAGACGCTCACGCTGCAAACGGCGACGGAACTGCTCACGTTCGAACAAGACTCCATTCGCAGCCGCAAGGTGACTGAGAAATCACCGATGCCGGACGGACTGCTCGAAACACTGAGGCCCGATCAGGTGCGCGACCTGATCGGCTACTTGCGTCATCCGAGTCAAGTTTCGTTGCCCACCTCGTCGAACTAAATTTCCCATCCCGGTCGGTAGGCCTCTCGGATCAACGATTGCGCCGCCTGATTGTCTCCCGTCTTGAGATTGGCAGAGTCCCAATCGAACCCGCCGGAACGATAGGCAACGTTCCCAAGTAGAACAGTTTCCGCAAGTGGGCCCGAGTAATCGAAATTACACGTAGCAGGATCACCTCCTTTGCAAGCCGCGATCCACTCTTTGTGAAAGCCAGGCGAGTCGGCGATGAACGGGTCGGGTGCAGAGAAACTGGCAAATTGTTCTTCGGGAAGAAGCTTCCGTTGGCTAAAACCGCACAGCAACATGCCCTTGTCTCCAATGAAGAGCGTGTTGTTGCCCTTGCCGGCCAAGCCACGCTCCTTCAATATCGGCGGATTGCCCTGGTACCAGTGCAGATCCACGGACGACCCCTGATTGCTTTCTGGGAATTCATAAACCACATGCATCGACTTGGGTGTACGTTCGGCGTCGACGTTCGGCCCCGATGCCGAGACTTTTTTGGGATATCGCAAGCCAAGCGACCAAAACGGGATATCGAGAATATGGCAGCCCCAGTTTCCGGTTTCGCCCGTGCCATAATCCCACCAGAACCGCCAGCCGTAGGGACAAAAGGATGGGTGATAAGGTCGATAGGGAGCAGGCCCCACCCAAAGCTCATAGTCAAGCGACGCAGGCGGTGACGGTTCTTCCTTCGGCACTTCTGGCATTCCGCGACTGCTACCAACCCAGCTGTGAACCTCTTCAACCTTTCCGATCGCCCCACTTTGGACCAACTCGACAACACGATGCATATTCTCAAGTGCATGACGTTGAGCGCCCAATTGAGTCGCCAATCCGTTCTGCTTGGCGTAGTCCGTTAGCGTTCGCGTCTCCCACACGTTGTGGGCAAGTGGCTTTTCCAGGTAAACGTTTAGTCCCAACTGCATCGCCGCGTACGCAGGATGAAAATGCGTGTGATCGGGTGTACTGATCACGACACCGTCAAGCTTGCCACCCAATTCATCCAGCATCTTTCGGTAGTCGGTAAAGCAGCGAGTTTCCGGGTGCTTTCCATAGGTGGCCGAGGCCCTCTTCTCATCCACATCGACGAACGCAACCAAATTCTGCCCCTGAACACCGCTGACGTTTGACGCCCCGCGTCCCCCGACACCAACACAGGCTAAATTCAGTTTCTCGCTGGGGCTCTCCGCTGCCGAAAGCGGTCGGTCAACCGCTCCGTGAAATAGACCAGTCACACCTGCGAGCGCACTCGCACGCATCGCTTGACGTCGAGAAATTCGTTGGCTCATCGATAGAATTCGCTTGGGTGGGAGGTAGACGGGGAGCACGTAGGATAACCGAAGACTTCAGCAGGAGCTTGGAAAACCCGCCGTCAACGCTACAACCGGTTCATTCGGACGACGATTGGAATCCGCAAGGCTTCGTTGACCAGAGTTTTTTGACTGGTCGAAAAAGTGTCATAGGTTTCCAGTAGAAGTGAGCGGGTCGTTGTTCGATCCGCTGCCGTCGCCGAACTGATCACAACCATGATTACGGAAGCGGCGGTCAGCCTTGCTCCCAGGACAAAAGGCAAACCGTCTGCGAAGGCGGGGCGCAAAGCTACGGATCCAATCGACCCAGGTCTTCATTCGTGAAGACATATCGGTGGGATGGCCGAGCTGCCGAGGGAACGTTGCGAGCCAAACTCGCATCGATCAATGCCAAGGCGTGTCAGACGAAAGTCGGAGACGAGGCTGCCCATTATTTAGGACCGAATCATGTCGATTCGGGCCGTAGTCGTCGTCGCATGCCGTTGCCGGTATGCATCTCACTCGCGAGGAGAGAGACATGAAGAATTTCGCTGATAGCATTGTTAACTTCCTGAAAGAAGAAGATGGCCCAACCGCGGTTGAGTACGCCGTGATGTTGGCTCTGATCGTTGTCGTTTGCTTGGCTGCTGTCGGTACCATCGGTACCAACGCCAACGCCAAGTTCGAAGCTGTTGGCACGGCTATCGCTGCTAACTAGTTGACTGCCGCCTCTATGGGCGGCATCCAACCGAAATCTCGACGCTGTTCGGTGCGGATCTCCAATCTTGAGGTCCGCGCCGTCGCGCCGGGATGTCTTGCGTTGAGACAAATCTCCAAACGCCCTTCCTTGACTGTCGCCTGTCAAGTCGACACCCGCCGAAAGCGGGAGACCCACCTATGAACTACCCACTGCTCCCTGCCGATGCTGCCGCCTACGCTTGGCAGCTTTCCTGCTGTCTCGTGACTTTGCTGTTCGCGATGTTCAGCTGGCTGATCGGCCCTCGCTAACTCACCGAATAATTCTGTTGGTTCGCGATCGATCAGGTCGCTGCCAACGCTCGCACGCACAACAACTGAATCACGGGGATTAACTATGGATACTCTTCTAAACGCAATCGCTGAAAACTGGACAGTCTGGTTCGTCACCGTGGTGTTGATCGTCGCTGCGGTGATCGACGGTGCGATCTTGAAGGTTCCTAACTGGCTTACCTTCCCCTTCATCGTGTGTGGCTGGATCCATTGGACGATGCAAGATGGCGCTAGCGGGCTCGGCTGGAGTCTGCTCGGTACGTTCGTCGGAATGATGCTGCTGTTGGTCCTCCGAAACGTCGGAGGCATGGGAGCCGGTGATGTGAAACTGCTGGCGGGGGTCGGCGCATGGCTCGGTACGGTGGTCACGCTTTACGCATTCGCTGCTACGGCAGTGGTCGGCGGCGTGATGGCATTCGTCATGATCTTGCGTAGCGGCCAATGGGAGAAACACTTCGCCATGGCCCACCAAATTCTGCACGAGTGGAAGACAGTCAAGAGCCCTGAAAAGCTCGCAAAAATCGCACGGGAACGCAAACCAACCATGTACTTGTTGCCCTACGGAATCCCGATGGCCATCGGATCCATCATCTACTTTGCCGTCGCCGGAATGCTTGTCTAAGACCCTTGATTTGTGCGGTCCCCAACCGTCAAACCTTGACGATTGGGGAAGGCCATCCGTTTACGTTGGCCTCCCCGATCATAACGAAAATGTCTCGCCGTTCGTGCGGGTTACAGCGGTACAGTGTCTTGCTCCGAAAAACACTTCTGAGGTGGACTGTCGTGTCTTGATACACAACATTCACCACCCAAACATCCCAAGGATGCCTCTTCCCAGCCGGTACGACTGTCATGCGAAACAAATCTATTTACCTGTTACTTGCGTGTGTCTGCGGCACTGTCGCCGCAATTCTTGCTAGCCAATGGATCAAAGCCCAGGCGAACACTGGTGGCCAAGGTCCCATTGCCGAGATCTTCGTTGCCTCGGTAGCCATCGATATCGGTGAGAAGATTACGGCTGAGAAGATTCAGTTAGAGCAGTGGCCTGCTGACAAGGTCCCTCAAGGCTCAAGTGGTGAGCTTGAAACTTTGGAAGGTAAGTATGCGAAACAACGCTTCTATGAGGGCGAGGCAATCATGCCCGTCAAGCTCATGGAAGAGAACTGGACGACAGTCCCTAAGGGTTATCGAGTTGTTGCGATGAAGGCTTCCGATGTTTCCATCGCGAACCTTGTTCAGCCCGGAGACCGCGTCGACGTCATGGCTTACTTCAATAAGAGTGAGATCATTCCTCGCAGCATGACCAAGACCGTTCTAATGGGAGTTCGAGTCTATGCACTCGACGGAGACACTGGTCGTAAGATCGGCGAGGATCGCCCCAAGACGCTGCGAAACATTCAACTCCTGATTCACGAGAAGGACGCCGAGGCGTGGACTTACGCAAACGAACTCGGAAAGATCCGACTGAGTCTCGGAAGTGACGACGACTACAGTACCGAGGACGGCTCGAACCAAGCCGCCCAAGAATTCCTCACCTGGCTCGAAGACCATCGTGAGGCAAAAGAAGCGGAAAGATTGCGTCTGGAAGCACTCGCAAACGCCCCAAAGCCATCTAACAATTCGACAGCCGCTCCTACATCAAAGAAGAAGGAAGGCTTCCGGATGCTCATGCTCGGAAGCGATGGGCGGATGAAGGAATACCTCATCGTAGATGGAGAGCTTCCCAAAGTCTTAGGCGAAGCAGGATCGGGTAATGACTCGGTCTCCACTGAGAGTGATTCGACCGGCCTTCCACGAGAGACGCCTATCGAGGACGAGTTCAGTTACTTGAATGGTGACGAAAGCCCGTTCTATCAGCCTCCTTCGGATGATTCCACCGAGGCCAAAACCAACTACTAATCGTACACCGTTGGCTTGGATTCCCGAGCCACGTGTTTTTGTTCACTTCACAACCGTTACACGCACAGACCAAAGCAACGCACCACGACGCTCGTCGCGCTGGGTTGCGAAATTCGGATGGATTCGAATTTGGTCTCGCAAGGATGTATCCGCGATGGAAACGACCCGACTGACGGCAAGAATCTTCGCCGCCCTACTCATTGTCACGTCACTCGGCGTGGCAATCCCCAACTCTTCTCACGCACAGTCGGGACCAGTCAGGCTTACTTCGACTGACTCCACGGTCGCTCACAACATCTCCCAGTCTGTTGAAAGACTGGAAATGATCGTGAAGAGCAGCCGCATTCTGACACTCGAAGAGCGAATCCCAAAATTCCAAGTTCATAACGAGGAAGTCTTGGGCGCCACGCCTGTTTCGCAGAACCAGATTCAGATCTTCGCGAAGACGCCTGGTACAACACAACTCAACCTTTGGGACACCGACGAAAAACTTTACACCGTCGACGTCATTGTGCTCGCAGATGCTCGCGAGGTTGAAGGTATTCTGGGTAGCCAACTTCCGTTGGCAACCCTGAAAGTGATGCCTATCAACAACAGTGCAATCATCTCAGGGACTGTGACCAGTGTTGACGATGTTGACCGTGCCGTCGCAATTGTCGAACAGTTCTATCCCTCTGTCGTGAACAATATTCGCGTGGTTGGCGTTCAGCAAGTGCTGCTCCACACCAAGATCATGGAAGTTTCTCGTACGAAGCTGCGTGATCTCGGAATCGACTGGGGAACCGTGTCAACTGACTCGTTCTTCTACTCTGCCCCTGGCGGACTCATCGATGTTGGATCCAGCGGACTTGGTGGCCTTGTTCCGACGACGGAAGGTGCGTTGAGCGCGACCAACCGGTTGTTCGCGAATGGTGGCGATTTCCAAGCACTCATCACGGCCCTTCGCAAGCAGGACCTGATCAAGTTCCTTGCCGAGCCGACGGTCGTCGCGACTCACGGTCGTCCATCGCGATTCAATGTTGGTGGACGAGTCCCCTACATCGTCCCGACGGGAAACAACTCGATCACGGTGGCGTATGAAGAATTCGGTACGGCTGTCGATTTCCTGCCCTTCGTCGTAGGACCGGGCCGAATTCGCCTTGAAGTTCGCCCTGAAGTGACCGAGCCAGATGATTCTCGATCGATTACTGCAGCCGGCATCGACGTTCCGGCCTTTAGCTCCCGGTATGTCGAGACCGCCGTTGAACTGCAAGCAGGGCAGACATTTGCGATTGCCGGTCTGCTGCAGAGTCGAACAGAAGCCGTCACACGATCAACTCCGTTCTTCGGAGAACTGCCCTACGTGGGCGTCATGTTCCGCCGCGTCCGTGAAGCTCGCAACGATATCGAACTCTTGATCACCGTGACGCCAGAGTTGGTCGAAGCGATGGATCCACACGAAGTTCCTCGCGGAGGTCCAGGGCTCAACTCCACGTCACCAAGTGACTGTGAGCTGTACTTGAAGGGGCACATCGAAGTTCCCAACCTTTTGGGTGACGGAGATTGCAACTGCCCCACCGATGGCTACAGCCTTGCTCCTGGTTATTCAGGACAACCGAGCTATGAAGGGATGTTGCCTCCAGGAGCAATCATCCCCACCGAAGAACCGGTCGTCGTAGGTGAAGGCGTCACCGTCACAGCGCCACCCGTCGAGTGATGGCGTTGCGATCCCGCCTTTTCGGTGTGATCGCTGCTGAAACCCCAAACGTACCGATGGACGTCAACTGTCATGAGCAACGTACTACGAATCGCCTTAGTCGACCCAAATGACGGGACCCGTGAATCTCTCAAAGCAATGCTTCTTGGGATGGACACGGTCTGGCTTGAGGCGGATTGTTCGCGCTATGAGTTCTTTCCGGACGTCATAGAGCAGACGGGGCCTGATGTTGGCGTGGTGTCACTTGATAGCAGTCCCGATCAGGCTATCAGTCTGATCGAGCGGCTAGCGGAGGAAGCTCCTGACACAGCAATCCTCGCTGCAAGTGAGGATACGGACGGGCACCTAATCCTCCGCACGATCCGAGCTGGGGCAAGGGAGTTTTTAACTCTGCCGGTTTCCGACGAAGATCTCTCCGGCGCGCTGCAACGTGTCAGTCAACAGAAGTTTGGAAATACTGAGGGTGGCGCTCGTAGTTGCGAAGTGATCGCCGTCGCTGGCGCCACAGGTGGAGTCGGCACGACAAGCTCAGCAGTCAACCTCGGATGTGTTCTCGCGGAGAACACTCAAAACAGTGTTGCGCTGCTCGATCTCGACTTGGCCCTCGGAGATGCTGATGTCTTCTTGGATTCCATTCCCGACTATACGCTCGCCGATGTTGTCCAGAACGTGTCACGTTTGGACATTCAGCTTCTCAAGAGGTCTCTAACGAAACACAGCAGCGGGCTGTACCGACTTC
>JBPCVD010000383.1:0-8397 GCA_051010815.1 Rubripirellula sp. | reverse complement strand
GGACCGGTGACCGAGTGAATCAAGCGACCGCCCGGCGTCAGGAAGTGACTAGCGACGTTCCCGCCGTTCTTCTGAACTTGATTGCCGACTTTGACCGCACGGAAGTCACCCACTTGCTGGTGTGCGGAAACGAAATGCTTTGCGAATAGATTGCCAACGCTGGGGTCTGACAGAGCGCCCGCCCTGTATTTGGAGGCGTTGTTTCACGTAAAGCCGGGGATTTCAAAGTTCCCCGAGACGTGAATCAGGAAGACGAGTTTCTTTTGCACGCCAGCCATCTGGTACGCCGCTGCGGGCGTCTCGGCCCACTTCAATGTCGTTCCGTGTGACTCAAGGGTTTCGGTGCACGTCCCGTCGTCGCAGGTTGCCGGTGCCGAATTCGATTGCGACATCGAAGCGAGTGGCGACGCTGTCGTGCCCTCGTTCGGTCCAGGCTTCGAAGCCTTTGGCGTAAGGCTGAGGGCGGTTTGCAAAGCAGCGATCTTCGCCGTCGTCGGTTTGCCGAAGAGGTCGGCGGCAAGTGGCGCTGCGTCGCGAATTCTGTTCGCGACATCGGTGCTCGACTCCACCGCGGAAGGTTCTGCTGCCCGCGCGGAAACCAGCTGGCGATCCGTGGAAACTTCCGAATCGACCTTCGGAATGACGTTCGAAGCGGACGTTTCCGGCTGGGATGTCGCGACTACCGCCGATTCTGAGACCTCAGCTGATTCTGCGACCGCCGATCGGTCGACTGAATCTTCCAAGGGAAGGACTTCAAACGGATTGGATTGCAGGGAGCGGAGGTCGGATGCAGAGTTTGGGTCACTCGAAGGCGTGTCGTATGCGATTCCTGCCTCGAGCATGCCATCGTGCGAGACAGCAACGTTATCGAAACTTGCCGTCTGGGCGACCGAGGTGGAATCGGCTTGAGGATTGCCTTGTGACAAGACGCCAATGATGACGCCTATGCCAAGGAAGCTTGCCGCAATGAACGCCTCCAGTGGAATTCTTGGCAACAAACCAATTCGGCCGTCGTCAAACTCGGCGGCTGGAACCGGTGGTGGCTGAGCGCCGGCAGGTGGATGATTGGAAGTTGATGACGCCTTTGCATTCGCTGCAGAATGCGACCCTTCAGAGTGGAGGGGACGCGGTGCATCGAGCCGCGAACCTACGACCGGTGGTGCAACAACCGGAGGTGGCGAGGGATTCGTCGGCCTACTGTTTGTTCCATGCATGGTGACGTGCCTAAAGAGGAGAAGAGTGGACCACGCTTTGGCGCGATTCTACCACTCCCCTAGGCACGATCCAACTCAAAAAGGGGGGGCGCCAAAAAGAAATCACTCCCCCATTGTCCGTAAATGTCGCGGTTTCTCATGCCTGACCGTCTTTCTCTGCGGCGCACCGTATGTTTCGCTTCGATTGCGATGGTCGGCCATGGTGTACCACCGAATGTCATTGCGTCTTCAAAAGCAAACGCTCGATCAACAGCTGGTCGAGTTCCCGGTGAGAACGGATGTCGGTCAGGTTCAATGCCGGGCGGTGGCAGAGATGTCGAATGACGTCGACACCGGCCGAGGTGCTGGTCGCGACGCCGGCAACCAAATCAGGGTCAAATCCGAATCCTTGAGTGACTCCAACGACTGCGTAAGGGTCGGAAGCACACAGCACCGTGCAACGCACCGAGTCTCGGATGGTTTCGATGGCGACATCGCCGTTGTACGGCTCAAGTGGAGAGGCGCCGGCTTCGGCAACTAGCACGTCGGGCTGTGACAAGGCGATGCGTGCAAGCAGTTGTCGCAGCGAATCGCGATATTCGTTTGAATCGCACACGGTCGAAGGCAATCCGACGTCGACGAAGTCATGGATCGTGTCGGCGCCGGCATCCCGCATCGCAAGGATGTCGCGATAGCGCCCGGCACCGGTCAACTTGGCTCCGGCAACGCGCAGCCCCATTCGTTTCAATCGCCGAATGATCACTCGTGCCGACGTGGTCTTTCCGGACGACATGGAAGTTCCAATCAACAACAGGATCGGGCACTGCCACGGACTCGGATCGAGCGATTGAACGAAGTCTGTCATTCGGACGGGGACGCCGTGCCGAACGACATGACCGCAGTAGGCGAGTTCGATAGGCGTGGGGATAAAGGAAGATTGCGACGTGATGCGTCCAAGGAGGCCGGCGGCGGTCATTGCATGAAGTCGCCCGTTGGGAGTCGTCGCATTCCAGTGTCCAACTGCTTCAAGGGTGGCGGCTCGAACGCCCAGGGCCCCGATCAACTGGTCACCCTGGCTGACTTCGGTCATGCGACCGGTGCACAGTTCGATCAGCGACGATCGTGAGCAGGAGACAACATCGCAAACGGCATAGTCGCCCGTCCGCCATCGGGATCGGGATACTGCTGTGACGTCATAGGGAACTTGATCGAAGTTGGCGATCCGTGTCAGCGACGTGAGAGCCGCCGCGCCTTGTGCTGTTGGCGACCGTTCATCAGCGGACGACGACCGCAGCATGTTCGAGTCAAGGTTTTTCGAGAGGTCGTTCGAGTTTAAAGAGGCCCGACCATCGCAGTTCGTATTCGAAACGTGTGACGAAGACTGATCGTCGGAACTCAGTGGGTGGTGCTCGTTGCGATGAGTCATGGTTGTCGAGACTCCCGGTCAGTTTATGTTATCTCCGTCCATTTGCAGGGCGCTGGCATCCTCGCTGGAAGCATCATTCGAGGCACCGCTTACTCTGCGATCGAGGTTCATGGTTTGATCTAGCAACAGGCATGCCAGAAGGGCCGCACGCTCTGGCATGCGATCTTCAATCACGTGTTCGATCACGGCATGAGCACCGTCTCCCACGGCTCCCAAACCATCGAGCGTCGGCGTATCCAGGCTTGTCCAGTTTCCATCGGATCCACCTCCGGCGGCCCCTTCCTGAACATCGAGCCGCAAGGTTTCGGCGGCATCGACTGCCCGCTGCCATAGCCGCTGGTTTCCGGGCGTGCGTTCCAAGGGCGGACGACCGATATGCCCTTCGATCGATAGTTCCGTGCCGGGGACGGTCGGCGCGATCGAGTGGATCGATCGTTCGATCCACTCGGCATCCTGTTGCGTCCGAACGCGAACATCGACCTCCGCACGACTTTCGGGGGCGACGACGTTCGGACGCATTCCGCCGTCAATCGTGCCCACGTTAACGGTGATGCCTTGGTCAGGATCGTTGAGGGCAAACAGAGTTTGGACGACATGTGAGAGTTCCAGGATTGCGCTAATTCCTTTCTCGGGATCGAGCCCCGCATGTGCCGCGACACCGGAGACGCGAATGACGAATCGCCCGACTCCTTTACGAGCTGTTTTGAGTTTTCCTTCGGGCCCCAGGGAGGGTTCCATGACGAAAGCACGGTCGGCGATTCGCGCCAGGCGGCGAATTTGCGCGACCGAATCGTGGCTGCCGATTTCCTCGTCGGAATTCATGAAGAAGATGGGCCGGACGGCGGGCTGCAAGCCGAGTTCCTTGAGCGTCGCCAAAGCAAAGATTGCTTGGACTAAGCCACCCTTCATGTCATACACTCCAGGGCCATGCAATTTGCCCTCTCGTGATTCCACCGGCATCGTCTCCAGCGTGCCAAGTGGCCACACGGTATCGACGTGACCCATCAGCAATTGAATGGGTGTGCCCGCAGAGCGAACTTTGGGAACGGCCAATAGCTGCCCGCCCGAAGTCTTGCCGGCGATCAGGCGACAGCGGAATCCAATGTCGGACAGGGCGGCGGAAAACAGCTTATAAACGGGCGTCTGTGTTTCGGGCAACTCGGAAGGACTCTCGATCCGCGCTGCCTGCGTGAGCATGTGCAACATCTCCTGTTGTCGCGATCGCAGGTGATGCAAGATCTTATCGGCGTTGGATCGATTCACGATTCCGGGTCTCGCTTGCGTTGAAAGCCCTTAGGGAACGGGAACGAGAGCGACCGGTCAATCGTCGCATATCGGCCCGGAGCAACGTAAGCCAACAGGGGTGAAGCCGCCAGGGTGTCTTGGTCGTCGGTATCGACACGTCGCAGGGCATCGGGGTGAGCGTGCGCTGCCACAATCTGGCCAGCAATCAAACTGTTGTCGCCAAACCCGTCGACGATCCGATCGAGCCGACATTCAAAAAATAGCGACGAGTCACGCAACAACTTTCCATCGACCTCGGTCGCATCGAACGTCGCCAAGGCTTGCAGTGACGGCTTGCTCTGGTCCTCACATCTTGGCGCGGCCGAAAGGCTCGTTTGAACGACTGCCTGCTCGGTCGGGAAACTGACCGTGAATTCCTCTGTACGTTGGATGTTCTGGTAGGTCGCGTGTTCGGGCGTGCATACGAACCCAAAGTAGTTCTCCCATCCCAGCGGCGTCACCATGTGTTTGGGAGCGAAGTCGTCGCGACCGTCGGGTTCTCGCGTGCCGACGACCACCAACGGCGCGACCGTGAAGAAGCGGTCCCAGATCGGATGGTCGAGTTGAAGCGTGACGAGTTTGGTCGCGTCAGCAGGTGTTGTCGGTTGGGGGTTCATTGGATGCTCCGATTGGGCGGGCGGCATACGTGCTCGCGAACGCATTTTAGTACGACAGCTTGGATCACCGTTTTTTCGTGCATGAATCATTCCAAACTCGATGCAACCGACGATTCGCGGTGAGTTTATGGCGTTCCGCCGAATGATGGGCGGATTTTCTTAACTTGAGTGGCAGACCGGGCGCATTCCGAGCCGCGAGTGTGCGGTCTGGCACGATGCGCGACTCTTCTGAGTCGCCCCTGCCCAATTTGGTTTGCAGCGCGGAACTGCGAGAGCGCCCGGCCAGGCCAAGTGGTCGTCGCGTCGAGTCTTCGCGGCGGGTCACGGCTATCGGCTACATTGACGCTTCTCCTCGACGATTTGATTCCCACCAACCCTGTCTGCTTCGCCGGAGTTCTGATGACGAACGCTGCAATGGAGTCCTTGGTTACCCACGATGTTGCCGTTGGTTCGGCACCAGCGACACGTCGATGTGTGTGGTGGTTTTGTTTCTTGTCGGTATTGCTCGGCCTGCCATCTGCGACGCAATCGCTGGTGCGTGCTGACCAAGTGCAGCCCTCCGAACCATTCGTTTTGGGTTACACCGATCAACTGAGCTATGTCGCCGGTGATCAGATTGGATTTCATTTGTCGTCGTCGCATTCGACAGTCGATGTCACCATTGACCGACTTGGTGCTGAGCGAACACCTGTTTGGCAGCGTCAAGCGATTGCGGTCGCGCAGCATTCGATTCCCGATCGTGCGTCTTCGGACGGTTGCAAGTGGCCGCAAGCCTTGAAGATCCAGGTTTCCCCGGAGTGGCAGAGTGGTTACTACGAAGTATCGCTGACCGGATCCAACGAGGCGGGGGCTGCAAGCGGTGACCCGTCTGAGTCGCGTGATGCGTCTGAGACGAGTGATGCGTTGGGTGCGGGCGTCGCCAAGAGCACCTTGTTCTTCATCGTTCGCAACGCGTCGCCAGGAAATCGGACACGGATCCTGCTGCAGCTTTCGACGAATACGTACAACGCCTACACCAATTGGGGTGGCCACAGTCTTTATTCGTATCACGATCGGGATGGTCTGCAGGGACATCGCGTTTCTTTCGATCGCCCAATTCAGTCCCAATTCAACAAGTGGGAATTGCCGTTCGTTCAATGGGCAGAGAAGAGCGGCTATGTAATTGACTTTGCTGCCAACAGCGACCTTGAGTTGCGACCCGAGATTCTGCAGTCGTATCGGTTGGTCTTGAGTGTCGGTCACGACGAGTACTGGTCTTCCGAGATGCGTGACCATCTCGAATCGTTCATCACATCGGGCGGAAATGTCGCTTTCTTCAGCGGCAATACGTGTTGTTGGCAAGTGCGAAGCGAAGATGACGGTCGGGCGCTGACCTGTTGGAAACAAAGCTTCAATCTCGATCCACTTTACCGACGTGGGGATCCCAGGCTTTTGAGCACGGCCTGGAGTCATCACCTTGTCGGCCGTCCTGAGAATGAGTTGACCGGAGTTGGTTTTCTTTGGGGCGGTTACCACCGAAGTCACGGGCAATTCATGGATGGGCCTGCTTCGTACAAGGTGCATCGGCCTGATCATTGGTTGTTCTCTGGCACGGAGCTGCAACGCGAGCAACGTTTTGGGGGCAAGCACACGATCGTTGGATACGAGTGCGATGGATGTGAATTGGAATGGCGCGATGGATTGCCGTTCCCCACGCACAAGGATGGCACGCCGGATGGATTCACCGTGTTGGCGACATGTCCCGCCCGCTGGGCCCCCGACGACTGCTATTGGTACGATCGCTTTCCAAAGGATCGGACTGGCAACGCCGTGTTGGGGACTTACACACGCGGGGGAACGGTAGTCACCGTCGGCAGCACCGATTGGGCTCATGGTTTGGCGGGCCTGGACGCCTCTGTGGTTCAGATCACACGCAACGTTCTGGATCGGCTCGGTTCGGAATAGACTACGATTCGATGTTGCCCAGTTCCTAAGGTCTTTGTTCCTAAGGTCTTTGCTCCTATCGCCGCCAGGCCTAACGCCGTCACTCCTAACGCTGCCACTCCTAAGCCCATCACGACTGCACGAGTAATTCATGCGACGATTCTCTGCTTCGCTGTTCGCATGCCTGATCCTGGGCATCCTTCCCTGTGACCGGGTTTCCCGATCATTTCTCCTCGACGCTTCTGCGGGGACACGGACATGGGACGATCGCTACGATACCGAGAACATTGAGGTGACGGTCGTCTACTTCGTTCCCGCGGATCGCCAGGCGTTGGTCGATTGGCGTGAAAGGGTGGACTACTACTGCAAACGAATCGAGCAATTTCATGCTCGCGAGTTTCAGGGGCAATCGACAATGCGCACGATCGTTCACCCCGAGCCGCTTGTTTCGAAATTGAAGACAGATCAGTTGCGAAAAGGAGACGCCAACGCGATCTATTATCGCACGTTGGAGGAGTCTGACCGTCGGCTTCAATTCGCGAAGGAGAAGGGAGACGCGTTTCCGATCCTGCTCGTGTTGAGCGAAATCAACTGGCGACCGCTCGACGATTTCTATCGCGTGCATCGTGTTGAAGGTGATTTGGAGTTCGAGGGCAATGTGAACCGAGGTCAACACTTTCCGGGTGCCAAGTCGGGAGGTGCTCGGGCGAGTTATCGTCCCGATCGCGGCGTCGGCTGGGGCTTGGTCAGCGCCGATGGCTGGCGTGTGCCCTATCGAGGTTCCGATTGCGTGATCTATCACGAGGGCTGCGGTCACACGGTCGGCTTGCCGCATCCCGATCCGGGCAATGGTTCGGTGATGAGTTTGGCTCAGTATCGTGGATGGATTAGCGAGTCGTGGCTCGACAAGGACCAGAAGAGTCGCATGAAGTGGATTCCGAGGGAGGTCAACGAAGATCTGCAGTTGGAGTTGTTTTCGAAGTTTCGCGCGATCCCAAGTCCCATGGTTCCGAAGCCGGGTGAGGCGGCAAGACTGAAGCTGGATTGGCCGCAAGATGCCGAGGTCGCCCGTCTACGTGTTCGTTTTCAAACGGCGGTGGGCGGGCCATGGATCGAAGTCCCGCAAGAGTGGCAAGGAAGCGTGCCTTCCTTCGCTGAAGTAGGGACGTTTGATCGTGCCACTCCCGTCAGCTATCGCGTTGACGTGACGCTTGATGGGGGCCAGACGGCGGAGTTGTGGGGGTACTTTCAAGTCCGCGAGGATCCGCGGCAGATTCCGATTCCGCGATCGCTCTCGGCAGATTTGATCATGCCAACGGAGTCCGAGTCGATTGCTGTTGATTCGATACCGGAGGAAGAGATTGACCTGCTAGCGTTGATCGATACGGATGATGACGGAACGCCGGGGGAGTGGATGAAAGGGAAGTGGACAAAGGCGAAGTCCGTTTTGGAAAGCCCCAAGGCGTTCGGCGCTCGACTTGAGTTGCCATACGCACCGCCGGAAGAGTATCGGATGACGTTGGTCGTCGAACCTCTCGATGATCCGAACGGTCTGCTCGTTGGTAACGTTTCTGGAACCAGTCGTTTTGTCACGCTCTTCAATCATCAGACGCCGGATGGTCCCAAGAGTGCGATTGAGAACATTGACGGACGCAATGTTGGGAATGAGTCGACGTTCAACGGAAGTGTGTTGAAGAAGAATCGAATCTCGCAAATCATTGTCACGATTCGAAAGAGTCAAGTTACGATGACGATTGATGGGCGCACGATCGTCGCTTGGCAAGGCGATCGCGGCCGACTGTCGCTGTCGGACTACTGGAAAACTCCGGAGGAGAAAGCCTTGTTCTTGGGTGCCTACGACTGCCGCTACCGGTTTCATCGTGTCACGCTCGAACCACTTTCCGGGACGGGGACTCTGTTGGAGAAGTCGCCAGCGTTACGCTAAGTGTGAATT
>JBPCVD010000382.1:0-7147 GCA_051010815.1 Rubripirellula sp. | reverse complement strand
ATAGAACAGATCTTCCCGAAACTTCTTCTCGCGAACAAACTCGGCGAGATCACGATTGGTCGCCGCAATCACGCGTACATCGACGAGTACTTCTTCCGTCGCCCCGACCGGCAAGAACGGATGCCCTTCCAGAATTCGTAACAGCTTCGCTTGACCCTCTAACGTCAGCTCACCAATCTCATCCAGGAAAAGTGTGCCGGTATGCGACTGTTGAAACCATCCAATGTGATCGTTGTCCGCGCCGGTAAACGATCCCTTCTTGTGACCAAATAGCTGGCTCTCGATCAGATCCCGTGGGATCGCAGCACAATTCACGGTCAGCATCGGTCGGCGGGCGCGTAAGCTGGCACGGTGAACAGCTCGGGCAACAAGTTCCTTTCCCGCGCCACTTTCGCCTCGAATCAAAACAGAGCCGTTCGCTTTTCCGACGCGTTGGATTTTTGCTTTCAGTTTGGTCATCGCGGAACTGGCACCGATCAACTCATCGGTCTCCGCATTTCGATCGGCAATCCGACGCTTCTCGGCTCGCAGCGAGTCGTTCTCAAACGCGCGAGTCAGGCCTACTGCCAGCAGACGTCCAGCTGCCACCGCCAACTCGAAATGCGTATCGTCAAAGCTGGGCTGCTTGCGATAAAGATGGAGCACCCCAAGATTGTTGCCGCCACTCTCCAATGGGACATAAATCACATCCGACCAGGGATCGCCTTCTTTGGCTTGCGTGTCGCTGTGACGCGATTCCTCATTGATCCAGATCGCTTCCCCGTCGCGAACGACACGACGGATCAAGCCCTTTCCCAAGGTGACCGCGTCCGCTTGGTCGGCAGGGTGCACGCGCTGCGGCTTGAGTCGACCATCGCCGGAATCAAACGACAGTCCAACCACGTCCGAAGCGGTTCGATCCTTCAATAGTTCAATCACCGTATCGATGACATCGTCGGGATTGTCGCTCTTGAGAAGATGCAGACTGAGTGTGTAGAGATCGATCAGGTGCCCCGCCGAGGCGACGTCCGCAATGGGATCCTCCAACTCGATCCGAAAGCTGCCCGCTGTCGGCATTTCCTGGATGATGGTCGCCGTTGTTGGTCCATCGCCAAACGACTCGTTATCCGGCTCAATCAACTGCATGTCCGTGCTGCCAACCGTGACGATGCTCTTGTGAAGCAACCGGGCGTGATCGGTTTTCTGGCCGTTGACGTGCGTGCCATTCCGGCTGCTGGTGTCGCGAAGATGCCAGTTGCCATCCTCGAAGTAGACAACCGCATGGAATCGAGAACTCACGGGGTCCGTCAACATGATCTCACAACTCGATCCTCGCCCGATGTGTAACGGGCGTGAGGGATCGAGTGGAAATTGTTTTCCTTTTTCCGGTCCAGTCCGAACCGAAAGATAAGCCACCATGAGTCATTCACGTATGGGGAATCGTCTTCATACCTTCGGCCGTCTGTTGATTTCCAGCCGCTGAGTGTGCGAATCCTTGCACCTCGAAACCGAGCACCCACACAATCGAAGGTGTCTCGAATTCATCCTGTCACGGCAATCCCTGGCGGTTTGCTC
Organism: Rubripirellula sp.; assembly: GCA_051010815.1. GTDB lineage: Bacteria > Planctomycetota > Planctomycetia > Pirellulales > Pirellulaceae > Rubripirellula. Next base: position 5,593 of record JBPCVD010000382.1, on the reverse strand, counting down.
GAGCTCCGCCAGTTGCGCGCCCTCTCTAACTGACATGCTCGCCTAGAGTTGCGGATACGACAGATCGGTCGCGTCGCAGGCCAAAGCGTCAGAGTTACCATGTGCGTCTCATTTTAAGGCGCATTGCCTTAGATGGCGATCACAGAAAGCAAAAAACCCTGCCTGGCGGGAAACAAAGATGGCGGACACGAAGCGGAACCGGGCGGTGATTGGCCCTGAACAGATGGTGACTTCCGTCGATGATCCGTCCGTTGAATCGGCGCGCGTCGCCAGGAATCCGCTGCAACAACAGGACCGCATCACGTCACTCGACGTCCTTCGCGGTTTTGCCGTGCTCGGGATCCTGATCATGATCATTCAGTGGGTAGCCTGTTGATTGCACTCTCCTACATCAGCCTTTTTCAACTTCTACTCCGCAGCCGCGTCCGACAGCAACTCATCGACTGGCTCGCCCGTAGGTCGCATGGCTCTCACGAACTACCTCGCCCAAACCCTGATCTGCACGACGCTGTTTTACGGTCATGGCTTTGCGCTCTACGGTTCGGTGAGTCGACTGACTCAAGTGATGATCGTGATCGCGATCTGGGTCATTCAAATCCTTGGCTCTCGATTCTGGATGGCACGACACGCGTTTGGTCCCTGCGAATACGCGTGGCGTACGCTGACGTATCTGCATTTCCCCGCCCGAATCGCATCGGTGGACGCCACATCAAACCAGCCGTCAGCAGATCGCTCCAAAACAATGCGAAATCCCCAACTGCCTCTGGAAACGAGCCATCGCAATCACCGCGATTGACCGGGTGGTTCTGGGTGATTCCGCGACAAACGGTGGATCCGTTGGGCCGCTTTCTGAGGCTGATATCGGGGCGTTTTTGAGGCCGCCAGAATTAATCGCAACACGACCTCTTTTTCGCCTTGGTCCATCTAGGGGCTTCTGCTAATCTCCGCTCCGCCCGCGACCTGATCTATTCCCGGGCAATTCGGGAGGTGACTCATGCCTACTGAAGTGTGGTATTTCGCTGGAAAGGAGTCCAAAGTGGAAACCAACCCTACATCTGTATGTGTACATATCCGGTGGATGATCCGCCGAGACATGCCAGCCGTGCTTGGGATTGAAAACGCCTGTTTCGAGTTTGCTTGGAACGAAGACGATTTCATTCGCTGCCTGCGCCAACGCAACTGCATCGGAATGGTTGCGGAAGAAGACGACCAAGTCGTCGGATTCATGATTTACGAATTGCACAAGAACCGGCTGCACATTCTGAACTTTGCTGTGCACCCGGACCATCGTCGATCTGGCATCGGAAATGCCATGGTCACTAAATTGCTGAGCAAACTTTCGCATGAGCGACGCAATCGCATCATGCTGGAAGTTCGAGAAACGAATCTCGAAGCCCAGCTGTTCTTCAAGACGATTGGCTTCCGAGCAATTTCGGTGCTCCGCGACTTCTACGATGACACCATCGAGGATGCGTACTTGATGCAGTTCCGATACCAGCCAAGTGCTGAGGAACTGGCTCAACCGCACAATCGGATTTCGCGGCTCGCGGGCTGACTTACGCTCGCGACACGACGCATCGGCTGAGTCATTCGGATGCCCCGCCCCGCAAGAATCGACTTGCGGGACGGATCCGCTCCGACGTGGAACGTCGCCATTCAACGACAAGGACTGGGGAGTCTGAACACTTCGCCAGCGCCAGCATTCACGCCAATTTCCGGCGTCATGCTCTCGATCGTTGATGGACTTCCACCATTGCCGCAGCAAGCTCTTGGTAGCGATCGCTCCCGATCATCAATGCTCGATGATCCAGAAGCACGAGACGCTCGCCAAACCGATCCGACCACGGCGTCTCCACCGGTTTCCGGCAACGCCTAGCGCTGCAGCCGGACATGGAACGAAATCCCTCTCCCATCGGCAGCCCAATCTCGGTGCCTGCTTGGATCACACGTGCGCGATCCTCCGACGAAGCTGCCATCCAGGCATATTTGTAGTGAGCTGGAGTTTCTGTTGAGCCAGATTCCGCTGCAACAATTTCCCAACCTTCCAGATTTGGAATCACGTGATCGGTCAGAAATCTCGCCGTTTCAGCCCGCATCCGATTCAGATCCAACAGCCGATCAAACTGTGGCGCGATGACAGCGGCTTGTAGCGGAGACAAAGGAAACGTGTCGCCGGGTCGATCGACCAACGCTCCGATCCTGGCCGCCATTCGGGCGTCATTCAACAACAGAGCTCCGCCGCTTCCGGCAGAGACGAGCTTGCTACCACCGAAGCTGAGCATCGCAATCTGCCCAAACGACCCAAGTGTCCGACCGTCACGTTGGGCTCCGATGGCCTGGCAAACATCTTCCATCAAAATCCATCCACGCCGATCGCAGTATTCGCGCAATGACTGAACGTCCGCGATCGATCCATGCAAATGCGAGACAACCAACGCTTTGACGCGGTCGCTGGCGGCCGAATCGAGCATGCTGGGATCGAGAACGGGAGCCGATAATTTTGAATCACGATCGATGGTCGGACCGCAGACGTCCACCAAGACCGGGGTTGCGCCCACCAATTCGATGGAGCGAAAATTCCCAGGAAAGTCGTAGGCCGCCAGGATCACTTCATCACCGGGACCGATTTGTGCGACGCGTAGCCCGATCTCCAAAGCCGCCGTCCCACTGCAGCAAAGCCGCGCGGCAGTGACTGAAAAATCGTCGCAAAGCCGGGATTCAAGCGTTTGGCAGAGGGGAGAATGGTATCGCCCCCAGTGGCCGTTTCGGATCGCTTGGACGGCTGCAGCTTCAATCTCTGGCCATTCCGGTGGCCAGACGGGACATTCAAACGACATGCACGAAATCGGGTTGGGGGTAGCGACGAAAGAGTGACCGGCAACCCAGCACAAGGAAGTGAAGCCAGGAAAATTGCTGGGCTTGTGACGTTTTTTTCCCTTCCATATCATGCTCCATTCGCAAATAAGGACCCCGTAGAGGGTTCATGCGATCAAATGCCAGCACAATTCCGCTCGAGCACTGCTTGAAGGGACTGGGTGGGACAGTTGGTCGTCACCTGCCTCGCACACCGCATTCAACGCGGAAGGCTGACGGTTGATCACTGAGAATTTTTTAGCATCTGCAATCCTTCAAATCGGGCTTCTCGCTCAGGAGGAAGGTACTGCGCAGGAACCTGGCGGTCTCGGTTTGTTCGAGAATCCGTTGGTTCCCATCGCCGGTCTCTTCTTTCTCTTTTACTTCATCGTGTTGCTGCCAGACCGCAAGCGTAAACGAGAAGAAGCCCAGATGTTGTCGAAGCTGACAAAGAACGATCGAATTGTCACCACCGGTGGCATTCATGGCGTCGTCGTTTCAGCACCAGAAGAAAGCGATGTGGTCACGATCCGCATCGATGAAAACGGAAACGCAAGATTGCGGGTCAACCGATCTTCGATCGCGAAAATCGTTTCGCCCAAGGAAAGCGCTGACGGATCGAACAAGGAATCAGCTTCCGATACGAAGGACTGAATGCCCAGCAGTGACGCTGCGGCAACCCCCTCGAGGTCGACTTCGCAACGACAGCCGCTTCCGCTGTCATGCGATCTAGGACGACCTGAAACCAAACCAAACACGAATCCTCGATTCAGAAAACAACGATGGACTGCTCTTTTTTGACCAACTTAACCCTCGATTGCCTCACGCTTGCCCAGACTAGCGCCGGCGCAGTCAGCAGCGGTATTTCGGGGAAACAGTACCTAGCCGTCGCGATTGCGTTGGCGGTTCTGATCCTGCCGTTCGTCGTTGGCAACTTTTTCGCGAAAGCGATGAAGATGCCAAACTACGGAACACGATTCGGCTGGATCTTGCTTGCCATCGCGGCCAGCGCTGTTGTCCTCCTGAACAAACTTCCGGGCCTCGGCGTCGACCTGCGCGGAGGCACGATCCTGGTCTACGAGATCGATCCAGGAAAACTGAGCTCGGTCGAAACCGAAGGTGGACAACGCATCAAGTCCGAGGACTTGGTGGAACCACTGACTCGCCGCATCAATCCAAGTGGCACCCAGGAAATCGTGATTCGACCCTACGGTGAAGCTCAAATCGAGATCATCGTTCCCGAAGTTGACCAGCGAGAGGTCGATCGAATCAAAGGCTTGATCGAAGAGGCAGGCATTCTTCGATTCGCGATTCTGGCAAACGAGTCCGACCACTCGGGACAGATCAGCTTCGCCCGCGAACAAGCCGACTCCGACAATATCGGCATTCGTACGGCGGAAACGGTTCGCAACGGCGACGGAGAAGTCGTCGCCTTCTGGGCCAACGTGGACCGCGAACTCACCGACGAAGGTGCCAAGGGCCCATTCCGAGTCAATGTCAGCGGCGCTCTGGTACGTAATCCTGACACGGGTCAGATCATCGAAGACTTGCCTTCGTACGGCGAAAACGGCGAAGCAAGGTTGGCTGACTGGGCAGACGAACAGGGACTGCCTGGCCTGGAAACGCTGATGATCCGCGACCCTTTGCTGGACATTACCGGTGAAGACCTTGCATTTGCAGCCAGCACCTTTGACCAGAATGGATCGCCCGCCGTCGCGTTCACGCTGACCGATTCCGGCTCGGGTCGATTCTTTGCTTTAACGACTAACAACGCTCCGATTGGTTCGCGTCAGCGTCAACTCGGCATTGTGCTGGATGACAACTTGCTGTCGGCACCCAACATTCTTCAGCCGATTCGCAAGGAAGGTCGCATCACCGGCCGCTTCACCCGCGAAGAGGTCGAGTCGCTTGTGCAAATCCTGAAGGCGGGTCAACTACCGGCCGCTCTGACCAAGCAACCGATCGCTGAGAACCAAATCGACGCAACGCTGGGGGCCGACACCATCAACAAAGGTGTGAAAGCCATCGGGTTTTCGCTGCTACTTGTGTTGGTGTTCATCCTGATCTACTACCGCTTCGTCGGCGTCATCGCCTGCACGGCCCTGATCATGAACCTGGCAATGATTCTGGCGACGATGGTGCTGATCAATCAGCCGCTCACGTTGCCGGGGCTCGCCGGTCTCGTACTGACGGTCGGTATGTCGGTGGACGCCAATGTTCTGATCTTCGAGAGAATTCGCGAAGAACTGAAGAAGGGGGCTGCGGCTCGAATGGCGATTCGAAACGGCTTTGCAAAGGCAACCGTGACGATTATCGACGCCAACCTGACCACCCTGATCACCGCGATCGTCTTGTACGCGATTGGAACGGACCAGATTCGCGGTTTCGCGGTTACCTTGATCCTGGGAATTCTGTTCTCGATGTTCACGGCGATTTACGTCTCGCGAACTCTGTTTGACCTCGCCGAGCGACACGGTTTCCTTTCGCTCAACATGTCGGACTTGGTGAACACCCTGCGGAACTCAGTCTCCGGCGAAGGGGGTCTCGATTTCATCGGAAAAGGCAAGTTCACGCTGGCAATGTCTGCAGTCTTGGTTGCGATCGGCATCGCTTCGATTGTGGCGCGTGGCAAAGGCATTTTTGATATCGACTTCGCCGGCGGATCGTCGGTGCAGTTCCGCGTCAACGAACAGACGCCATCGGATCGAATCCGTGAAATCGTGAAATCGGAAATGACGGT
>JBPCVD010000381.1:0-2683 GCA_051010815.1 Rubripirellula sp. | reverse complement strand
CCGTGGCCACGATGACTCAAGCGGGATACTTCGTCGGCACGCCTCTGTACATGAGTCCGGAGCAATTCAATCAAGAGAAGCGATCCGTCGACACACGCAGCGACATCCACAGTCTTGGCGTTGTCTTGTATCAAATGTTGGTGGGGCAACTGCCCTACGATTTGACAGACAAATCGCTGATTGAAATTGCCAACACGGTCGTCCAAGAGCCACCGCGACCATTCGGCGGTCGCGTTGCAGGTGTGCATCGCGGCCTCGAGCTGATCGTCCTCAAAATGCTGGAGAAGGATCCGGGCAACCGCTATCAGACGCTCTCAGATGTGATGTCCGATTTGAGCAACTACTTGGATGGCATGCCAATTTCGGTCAAGAAGCCAAGTGTGCTTGAACCGGTCGCGCGATGGTGTCGTCGCAACCCACGTTTGGCTGCGATGACGTCGTTGGCAACCATCGTACTATCGATCAGTTTGGCCACGGCGTTGCTTTCGGCTTCGATTGCCAACCGTCGAACCGTGGAGTTGCGAGAGACTCTCGAAGAACTGGAGGAGCAAACGGAGAAGGCGATTGGGCAACGTGAACTCGCGGAAGGTCGCGCTGAGGACCTAGGTGTGGCCAACGATGCGCTAAACGTTGCGACGGAGCGACTCCGCCGATCTCGATCGAACGCAACACTGCTGCGAGCGTCTCAAATCGCGGAAACCAATCCACAACAGGCGTACGCGATGTTGATGGACACTCGTTTAATTCCAAAGGCACATCGCGCGTTCGCTTGGAGAATGGTGCGACATCAAGCGGACTGGATCGAAAGGGAAGGGATCTGGGGCCGTGGGCCAGTGATTGCGCTTGCTTTTTCGGGCGATGGTGAAACCTTTGCCGCCGCAGCGACGGGCGGAATCGAGATTCGGCGTACCAGCGACTTTGAATTGATTTGCTCTGCGCAAGATCGGATCGAGCATCCAACGATTTTGGCGCTCGATTTTGAAGGGCGTCGCGCGATCTATCGGAAACCGGATCAGTCGATCAGGTTGATGGAGATCCCGAGCCGGGAGACGACGACGCTCGCTTTTGGACGTCAGTCACGTCCGACTGCGTTTGCATGGTCGAATTCGGGTCGACTCAGTGTCGGGTTTTTCGATGGCATGGTGCAAGTTTGGAAGGAGATCGGCGGGCGGCCGGAACTCGAGTTCCGCGTGGGCGAAAAGGCGGTCGTTGGAATGCGATTTAGCGCAGACGAGTTGGTTCTGGGTACGGCAACCTCCGACGGTGTGCTTCAGTCGAACGACCTGAGAGATGGGGAAGGTGTCGAGTCATACCGATCCGGAGTCAAGGGACTGCATCGCGTCGTCTTCGACCCCAGCTTGCGTTACGTCACGGGTGGTAAGAGATTCCACTATGTTGCGGAGTGGGATCGCGTGGAGCAGAGACGCCTTCTTTACGACGGGAGTCCAGGACCGTTCGTTGCCGCTGCCCCGATTGGTAACAGCGAGGGTGGCTACGTTTTGGCCACGCGAAGTCGCCTGCAGGTCTCCTTGCCAGGCCGATCCTCAGCCTTCGTTCAGTTGGCGCGTGATTCGATTCGTTCGGTTGTCGTTTCTCCGAATGGTTCCTACGGGCTTTCGGGTGATGGAGTCGGGAACCATGTCCTCTTTCGAACCAATCCTCCTAGTACGCCTCGGCAATTGCCTGTGACTGCGGAACGCGTGCGGACGGTGCGATTCGTGGGCAACCAACTTGCCATATGCGGAGTTGATACGCCAATCGAAGTGAGGTCATTGGATACGAATCAGATCACGAGCGTTTTGCCTTCACCTTCCTTACCAATCCTCGATGTCGAAATTGGTTCTGGCAGTGCTCGTCTCTACTATTCGATGCAGGATGGAACTCTGGCGAGTTGGGACGTGGACCGTGAGCAGCCTGCCGCTTTGATGGCCAAGTGTGATCAGCGGGTGATTGAACTCGCATCGCTGGACTCAACGTCGGTGTTTGGGCTCACACGGCGTGGCCACATCCTGCAATTCTCAACCGAGTCGAGCATGCCGGTCCGGGAAATTGAGGCTCATGCTTCACGTGGGTCGGCTCTGACGATTTCGAAACGCAACGGGAAACTGTACAGCGCCGATGAACAGGGGGTGATCAACGCTTGGGATCTCGCGACGCTTGACCCGGAACATACAACTTCGACCGGCGGTCCCAGGGTATATGAGATGGCCGTGAACCGAGACGGAGAGTCTCTTGCGACCGCGGTAAGTGACAGTCGAATTCGGATCTACGATGCGAAAAATTTGAAAATGGATTTCGAACTGACCGCACATACTGGGCCTGCGCGCACCGTTGATTTCTCTCCCGACGGGAAGACCCTTGCCAGTGGTGGAATGGACGGCCGAGTCGTGCTTTGGGACACAACCTCGTGGCAGGTGCAGGTTGAGATCAAACTCTTGCCCGAAGGGGTTCGTTGTGTTCGCTTTTCACCAACGGGTGATCGACTTGTCGTTTCGGGCAACGGTGAGAACGTCGCCATCTTTGAAACAGGGAGACGATCCGTCGCTAACGCGAATACGCCGGCAGGCACAGTTTCCCAATGAAAAGTGGTGTGTGACGACTACTTTGGTGTCAGCCGGTCCTCGTCACTCAGTTCGCGGAGGACACGACATGGGTTTCCGGCCGCGACGACGCCCTCCGGGAT
>JBPCVD010000380.1:0-4888 GCA_051010815.1 Rubripirellula sp. | reverse complement strand
TGATTGGGACAACGATTCGTTGACCTCGGTCAGTTCATCGTGCCACTGCTTTCGAGATCCGCGCGGCGGACAACTTTCTAGCAAGTTTCGTTTCCGCTCTAGCAATTGCGGGTCCATCTGAATTTGGTCCGCAAAACGCTCGGGTTGATAGCGTGTCTCTCGAAGCTGCCGCTTCAGGCGACGAATCTGGTGCGGGTGATCTTGGGTCGTGGTCCCAGGAAGTTTCACCGTGGCAGAAATCACCATGAAGCGAGGAGGCGTCACCATGAAGTACGATCGAATGATCATGTCCCCAAGCTGGTCGTACTTCGCACCACCGATGCCGTGAATGAATAGGTCACTGAGGATCAGACGGCCGTACATGGTTGTCAGCAACGCACGCGGACGCATCTTGAAGTTCGGCGAAACCAACCCTGACAGTTGTTCCGCCGCGAGTTTGGGGAACCGAACGTCAACTTGGATTTCACGACCTTTGCGATCGCTGATGATCAAGTGATCATCCGAGAGACGCGCCCACGCGGGTTGTCGTACGGGCGAGTCGTTTCCGTAAATCCACAGTGGTGCTTCGAACCAACCCTGATCTTCCGCCAAGTTGGGCACCGGATGAGCGGAACTGCGAATTCCGTGAGTGCGTCGATATTGGTTGGCCGCGTCGTTGTAGCAGCGGTGGAATCGAGGCAGTTCGGTCAGTATCGACAGAACGAATTCAGCGAACTCTGTCGTGCGACAGACAACGCCAAGAGGGACTTCGAGCGAGTTAAGCCCGATTTCGCCCTCCAAGCCGTGACGAGCCTGCGCAAGGGCACAGCCAGCGATTCCGCAACGCTCGATCGCGGACCTAGCATGTTCCCACAATGGAGTGACACATGGATCGTTGATCAGTGGCGAAACGACTCGCTTCACTTCCTGATCGAAGTGATCAAATTTGTCTCGATCTCGAATCGTCGTTTGTTCGTAAGGGACGCCGCCGCCCGCTTCGTCATAGGCAACCGATTCGTAGCGTGCCTCTTTGAAAATGGGGTCGATCGTGGGGACTCGAATCGAACTACCCGACGCCACGTCGTTGTCGATCACAAGATTGACCGCCAAGGCATCAGCCTGATTCGCAATGTGGCTGAGCGCGAAGTTTTTGAACCAGACTCCGGCGTGGAACAACGCCGGTTGGTGGCCGGCCATCAAAATGGGTTTGGTGGCGAGCGATTCGGCCGTCGCACCGTCAAGCCAATCGATGGATCGATACGCCGACGTGTAGCGTAGCGCATCCTCGACCAGTTTTTCCCTCGCTCCACGCCGCATCGATTCAAATGCGTCTTGCGACGAAAGCAATCGCTGGTTCTCGCGAAGAACTTCAGGTGCCTGATCAAAGGAGGGTTCTACGAACGACTCCCCGTGCTCTCGCGGAGCTCGGTATTGACGGAAGTCGGAAACATTCGACTCGTCCAAATCTGAAGCGGCAGAACGGGGGCGCTCCGCCAATGCGTCAGAAGAGTTGTCGTTCAAGGAGCTCGATGAATTCATCCGTTGCAAAAAGCTTCCTCGCGTGGAGGAAAGATTACTTGGTTGTGTGAAACGTGCTCAATCGCGCGGTCAATCACCTCGTGATAGTACTTTAGCCGAGCCTCGCCTTGATCCAAGGCGCCGCCAAAGGAACGTTCCAAATCAAGGTAAATGAGTGGCACAGGAATCTCGATCACTCGCAACTTGGCAGCCGCCGCCTCCACCCAAAGTTGCAGCGGCATTGCGTAGCCTTGGTCCGAGATCCGCAGTTTTCGGAGCCCATCGGTGCGGTACGCCTTGAATCCACAAAACGCGTCTGTCAATTCGAAGCCCAACCTCTGATTCAGTTCTTTCGTGATCCTGCGGTTGATACGCATCCGTTCTTCCGGCGGTGCGTCGTCTCCTTCGTACTGTTTCAAATAGCGGCTTCCTGAGACGATATCGACGTTCTTCGCAGCCTCAATGAATTCAGGAATTCGTCGCGGTTGATGCTGCCCGTCGCAATCGAGCGTTACGATGCCTTCGAATTCATTTTCGATCGCGTACTCGAAAGCAGAAATCAGGGCGGCGCCATAGCCGCGGTTTTGAGGGTGGCGTATCAAGATGATGTCCTCCCTGCGAGCAAGAAGTTCGGAGGTGCCATCACTCGAACCGTCATCAACGACCAGCACATGCGAAGCGTGCTGAAGGACCTCGTCGAGTACCTCGTCGACGTATTGGACTTCGTTGAAAACTGGCAACGCAGCCAGCCATGCGGAGGGTTCGGTCATCGATTGCGTTTCAAAGAAGGAGTGACGATCTGCCTCGAGTGTAGATCGCCGGGAACGCCACATTGGGGGGATCGGCTTCGATCTGGATACGATTCTATGGTCATTTAGATGATGGTCAATGTTTCTCGTCGTCCGCTGCGCGCGATTCCTGCGAGGATTGAGTCGACTAACCCAACCAACCCTCAAGGTTTGTTGACGACGAATCCGCGTTGTTTCCCGTATAATTTCGCACACGGGTGGAAGTTGACGGTCCCACCACGTTCTCCCTTTCGGTACCCCGCACAGCCCCCTAGGTCCGCGACGAGTGAATCGTTCCTCCTCCAACCCCGATTCTGATCCTCCCCCAGCGGATTCCACCCCACCGAAGGACTCGAAGGAACGAGCAGCATCGGTCACACGCGGACCCGAGGCAGAAACCCAGGCGATTCCAAATCCGGAATCGGATGCGGAAGTCGCGGGCAATCCGGCACGGCCCGGTGTAAGGGAAGTCAAGACGCAGGGCGGCCGGTTCGACGAGACCATTGCGCAGGAGGATGCGAACGATTCGGTATCGGGGGGGGATTTTGATGCTGACGAGACACCGCCGAACCTTGGGCGTTATCGAATCGAGTCTTTGCTAGGTCGGGGAGGGATGGGCTCGGTCTACCTCGCTCACGATTCCCAATTGGATCGCCGGGTCGCACTGAAGGTGCCGAAGTTTGAGGCGAACGCGAACTCCAAGTTGGTGGACCGGTTCTATCGCGAGGCGCGGTCGGCAGCGAACCTTTCTCACCCCAATCTGTGCCCCGTCTTTGATGTCGGTGAATTCGAGGGGACACACTACATCGCGATGGCGTTGATCAAAGGGCAGCCTTTGTCGAGCTATGTGAACGCCGACAAGCCGTTGCCCGAACGTTCCGTTGCCGGGATTGTCCGGAAGGTCGCATTGGCGATGCAGGAAGCTCATAGCAGCGGCATCATTCATCGCGATCTAAAGCCCGCCAACATCATGATCGATCACCGCAAGGAACCGATCGTGATGGATTTTGGTCTCGCCTGTCCAGAAGACATCGGAGACGATTCACGACTCACTCAAGACGGTGCCCTGTTAGGGTCGCCCGCCTACATGTCGCCAGAGCAGCTGCGTGGTCACCAGGATGCAATTGGGCCATGCTCCGACGTCTATTCGCTTGGCGTCGTGCTGTACGAGTTGCTGAGTGGTCGGCTTCCTTTTGGTGGAACCGGGTCGACTGTCGCGATGATCGGTCAGATCTTGACCGAACCTGCGCCCGCGCTCGAAACGCTGCGACCGGATCTCGACCCGCGGCTGATCAAAATTTGCTCGAAAGCGATGGCGAAGAGCGTGGATGATCGATACCGATCGATGGAAGATCTTGCCACGGATCTGGGACGATTCCTTCAAGGTCGTGGCGACAGCAAGGTCACAGAACAAGCCACCAAAACTTTGCAGGCGGATGTCACACGCATTCAACTCAACGAGCAAGCCAAGCTAGCCAAGACGTTGTGCGAGACAGGGCAACTGGCCGCGGCCGCGCCGATCCTGCAGCAGATCATCGACAACAAGGATACGAGCGACACGAAAGCCAAGGCTTGGGCGGCGTCGACGTTGTCGAAGGTCAACTCGAAAATTGCGGAGTCCAAGTCGGTCACGCAAGCTCAGCCCGCGTCGAGTGAAGAGAATCCGTTTGCTGACTTACCCGACGCGGTTGCTTCGCCTGGTTTTGCTCCGGCAACTGGTTCGGCAAACAAACGTCTCCGGCCGGCTCGAAAGAAATCGGCATCCAATGTTTCCAAACCGATCGCCATCTTCGCCGGGGTTGCGTTGGTGGTTGTGTTGCTGAGCGTGGGCGCCATTGCGTGGATGATCAGCTCGGGTGACGCTGGCATGTCTTCCGACCCGATCGCAACACCATCGGAAATGACAGCGTCCGTGGATGCCTCGGCGGAAACGATCTCCCCAGCGAACCTGAGCGAGAATGAGAACGCGACGCCAGGCGAAACGGCCCAAAGTGGGCGAGCCGAACCGTTTCCACCAGGCCCGCCCGGCAAGCCGTTTGGACCAGGCGGACTACGTCGTCCCAATTTTGCCGAGCGAATTTTGGAGCGATTCGACAACAATCGCGATGGAGTGATCGATTCGACGGAGGTTCCACCGCACGAGCGCGCCAGGATCTTTGAGGTCGACCGTGATCGCAATAACGAGCTGACCTTGGAGGAGCTTCGTGCTCTCGATCCTTTGGATTGGCCTCCACCCAAGGAGTTTGGCGAACGAAGAGGGTTCTCAGGAGATCGTGGCGACCAAGCGTTCGAGGGGCGTCGACCGGGGAATCGGCAACGCGATGGCGGCCGTGGTCCAAACGAGGATGGGCAATTTGATGAGCGGCGAGGGGCGTTCAGGGGCGGCGGTCCAGCACGCAATGGTGAAGGGGGAGGTCGCTTTCGGCCCCAAGGACCCGGCGCTGGTTCTGCCGACGAAGAGGCACTCGATTAGAAGGCTGTCGGAGACAACGGCTTTCTCGGTGACAACGGCTTTCTAAGTCAAAACGTGACCGTTAAGCGTCGAGGTTGGTCAGCGGATCGTGTTCGGTGCGGCTGGCCCATACGTCGAGTGCGGTTAACTC
>JBPCVD010000379.1:0-3921 GCA_051010815.1 Rubripirellula sp. | reverse complement strand
AGTGGCAGCGCCTTGTTCATGATGTCATCCGGTCCGGTTCCCTTTGACAGCATGATGTGCTGGTGGGAATCTATTAGTCCCGGAATGAGATAGCCCCCCTTGCCGTCGATGACCGTCACCTTCACCGATGCTTTCTCGACTTTTCCCTGCTCGTTGGTGACCGAGACGTTTAGGAAGTTTCCTGTTGCGGTTCCGCCCGCGGCCTTCTTCGACGTCTTTCGAACTGCGTCGACTTCGTAATTTCCTCCGGTTGGAATGTTCATAGCGACCTGCTTGATCTTGTCGCCGACGATCAACACATCGGTGTCTTTCTGAAGGGTATCACTGGTCCCGTCCCAGACGTGAACATTCTTGATCACCATCACAGATGGGACTTCAAGTTTGCTTTCCTCTTGAGCCTTTGCGCTGGCGGAAAGCAAGCCTGACAGCACAAACGCAATCAGAATGGCTGGCGTTGAATCAACTACTCGCATGTCATTATTCCTTGGTGGTTTCGATTGGTTCATCTTGAGGCGGCAGCGTCTTGATCAGTGAATCGCCCCGAACGCCACTGAGGACGTCAATTCTGGACGGAATGATCTTGTAGGCTGACTCGAATACTGTTGCGCCGCTCCCGGAAATCATTGCCGTCGTTTTTGATTCTGCGATGAATTCGCCGCGAATCCGTACCGGAGTGCCTTGGGATTGCAGAGAATATTGTTGATCGGTTTCAACGAACGCAACGTGCAATGGTGACGGTGCCGTTGAATGACCGCACATCGCTGCCGTCGGCATTACGAGAAACCCGGCGACTTTCTGGCTCTGAGAGGGAATTGATAATGCAAATCCAACGATCTCTACCGTTGTAGAGTCGATCGATTTCGCAACCGATTCGGCGACGGCTTCAATCTGTTGCCGCCGCATTTGCGGAATCCGCTGCGACTGGACTAACAACCAATTGGCATCGATTCCCTGCGTCGCAAGCTTTTCGACGAGTCGGGTTGCCTGCTTGGCGTCATCACCGTCAGCGTCAATCTTTTCGTCGGCAATCAACCATCGAATACGACGCACATAACTAAGATCCGCGAGTTGATCGCTGCTCAACTTCGTGAAGGGGTCGATGAATGGTCTTCCGTTTTCGGGAGCCAGATGGCTCCACTGGATCGTTCTTGACGTCGCATCCGAGTCCGTCGCCGAGGCGCCGGGTGCGGCTGACCCTGTGGCCAGCGCATCGTTCGCGTAGGTGTTGCCCGCCGCAAGTGAGATCGCTAGAAACGATTTCGCCAGAAGAAATGACTTGCCGGAGGCTAGCTTCATCGAGATTCACCGAATTGTTGAGAAAGGACCTGCGAACGAATGCGGACGAGCGTCGGCACGTTCAGATTCCGGCACATGACGAGATTTTTATGCTGTCGTGCAGGTCACTATAGTGGTGAATCAGAGCGGGTTTTGGTCATTTCGTGCCAATTCCATCCACCAACCCATATTCCCTGCGGCTGAACCCTGATGGTTGCCATGACGCAGATTTTCAATCTGGACTCCGGGAGCCCTGAGCCCGAACTCGGCAAGGATTGAGCGGGGCTGGCAACGTTGACGTTTGCCTCGGAGAATCTGCGACTCGGGAACAACAGAGTTGTGTCTCGCTTCACGAAGGCCGGTGATGGGGTGCGTGTGGACCGGTCGGCTATCGAAGAAACTTCATTTGCGAGGCTGCCGACGTCGACGCTGGGCACCCGCCGACATGTCTTTGTCGGCCCAGCCGTCTGCGAACTGAAACTCGCCTTCTGCGAACTCGTAGCGTTTGAGGAATCCTGTCGCGAGTCCGAGTCCCGGGCGTTTGCCAACGACGGCACCGTTGTTGAAACATGCCACGATCTTGAGTTGGCCATCAGCCTGATCGGGTTCGGTGATCTCGACCTCGAACGAGCCATCCTCCGCAACCCGACCCACAAAACACTTCCGCCAATAGTCGGATCTGGTGGCGCTCGATTCATTTGCGATTACGACGCTGTGAGCACGATAATTGGAATCGATGCTTCCAGTCGCCGTCATCGACTTGGCGCCGGCGTCGTGCGAGACCGAGAAGTCACTTAAGTCGAGAGTTGGGACGGCATCGCGATCCTTCGTCGTTCCACTGAACAGCGGATGCTTCCATAGCATCGCCGCGGATGCCCGAGTTAGATAGACACGTGGTTCGTCGGGGTACCGCGATCGGTAAGCCTTTATGACTGGCCCCATCAGGCTGTTGCCCAACTTGTCTTCTGACAGGGGTCCGATGTGTGGCAAGCCGAAGGCATGGCCCAATTCATGAATGGCTGCTTTGCTTTTCATGTTCATCGACTCATCGCCGCCCAAGTGATCTTCGATGTTCAGGTGATCTTTCACCGTTGCGTCGTAGATGGATGTCGATGTACCGCCTCGTTGAGCGTTTCCACCGCCGCGAAAGCCTCGGCTTGAGGGACCCTTGTAAGTGAAGATCCACCAAACCTGGCCCTTTGGGTCGAGCTCGTGTTGTCGGCAAGCCGTCTGAACCACTTCATCCTGGAAGCCGAGTTTCGCGTAGACGCCACTTGCCTCATCATGCCGCCCCCTGACAAAGAAGATCTCCGGGTATCCATCCTCGTCCAGTTTCACCGGCAGCAGGTTCTCGCATTCATATCCCCAATGATTCATCCACTTGCCATAGAACGCCTGGGAATACATGACGTATTCCTTCAGCCTCTCGCGGACTCCCGCTGGTGGATCAACATCGGAAGGTGAGAACAGAACGATTCGGAGGGCGGGGCTTTCGGCCTTGGCTTGGTCGGTAGAGGCGAGCGACATCAAGCTTGAACAAAACACTGCCGCTGCAAGGCATAAGGTACGCATCAAAGAGAATCCCAAATCGCGAAACAAACATGTCGCTCAGTGTCGGCATTGTATCCGAATTGGGCAGAGATCATTTGCATGCCGTGCTGGCGAAGAGAGCGGCAATCGATGCTTCATGTTCACGGATTGACGAGTGGCCAGTGCGAGATTCGTTGGTTGGACGAATCGATCAAGGGTCCTTCGCGACGAAGGTCGATGCCGCGTGACTTTGCCGGCCCTCACAAGTCTGAGTGGCTGGCATGATTGGGCTGGTCACGATTGAAAGGGGTATGGCTATTCGCGATCGAGTCAGACCGTGTTGAGGCATGGAGTTGAAATCAGATCAGCGGTCGAAGGGCGTCATACAACTCTTGGCGGCGGACCGGTTTGGAGAGATAGTCGTCCATCCCGGCTGCGATGCACTTTTCCCGATCTCCAATCATTGCGTGCGCCGTCATTGCAATGATGGGCACGTGGGCGTCTTCACCAGCCTCTCGTTCTCGCTCGCGGATGATTCGGGTAGCGGTCAAACCATCCATGATCGGCATCTGAACATCCATCAACACGAGGTCAAAGGAGTCCTCCATCCAGCGATCAACTGCTTCCTGACCGTTCTCGGCGACGACGGTCGTATGCCCCCAGCCCGTGAGTAGCGCCTTGGCGAGCAGTTGGTTGGAAACACCATCTTCGACGAGTAGCACGTGCAGGGGACGGATGGTGTTTGCTTCGACCTCCACCGATTTGAGTTCACCGGTATCGCCATCACGTAAAGCGACTGCGTGGTCGATCGCGGCACTCAATTCGGCGAGCTTGAGCGGTTTCATCATGCGGGCGCGAATGCCCAGTTTCTCGCATCTCGCCACATCGACGGGGCCAACGCTGGATGTCATCAGGATCATGTCGGTGGCCGCCAACTCGTCAGACTCGCGAATCTGTTCAGCCAACTGGCAGCCGTCCATTTCTGGCATCTGCAAGTCGCTGATCAGCAACGGCGTGGTCACTCCCTCGCGAACGAGCTGTCGAAGGGCATTGATTGCCTCCTGACCACTGGCGGCGGTGCCGACCTTGACCTTCCAGTCCTCGAGGGATTCTTTC
>JBPCVD010000378.1:0-3257 GCA_051010815.1 Rubripirellula sp. | reverse complement strand
GCCAAATGGGGGTCTTTGCCAGCCAAATTGGAGAAAGCCAAATTGGCTCCTGACCCCTTTTCACTCTCCGACAAACCGGCCATGCCCTAATCATGTCATGCGATAACAACCGCATGCACCGAACTCGGATAGAATCAGGAGCCAAGGTCACCTTGATTCAACGGGCGAACTCAAACATTTGTCTTTCTTCGTGGAGTCGACTTCAATCAATAATTCAGGCCTGACGGAACATCCTATTCGTCGAGTCATTTTGGTGCCCGGTTTGCTCGAACCGCGAATCACGTTGTGGCCGTTGAAACGCGTTTTACAAAGACGTTGTGAACGCGTCGATTACTTTAGGGACCGACTTGCTTTTCGCGACCTCAACAGCAGCGTTTCTCGTTTGGCTGAAATGCTCCGTGAAGGCGACCAAGAGCGATCGATCGGCATTGTCACCCACAGTTTCGGGGATTGGATTGCACGACAAGCAATTGCATGCACCCCAGATCACCACGTGACCGCGTTGGTATCCATCGCACCGGCAATGCGTGCTGGTTTATGTCTCTATGGAGCGCATTTAGTCTCACGCAACATCATCCCAGAGGTCGCGGTCATCATGGACCCCACGAAGGCATCAGCGAACATTGATTGCGACGATCATGTGAGACGACTCGTGATTTGGGCAAAGGCCGACGAGTGCATTCGGTCTGTTGAGTTGGACCACATTCCACGAATTCAAGTACAGCGAGTCCTCGCGACGCATCTTTCAGTGGCTCTCCAGCCGAAAGTCTTGAAGACAATTGAAACGAATCTTTTTGGCAATGTTCCGGTGCTGGCAAATGGGAATGCAAAAGCGAAGAACCAGCGTAGCTGCGAATCAAACGCCTAGTCCTAGATCGGCGTTTTAATCACAAACCAAGCAGACGCTTTTGAACAACGCGTCGGAACGATCCAAGACAACCGCCTTGACCCTCGAGAGTTTCAATCTTGGCACTCATTCTGGGTCTACGCCCAAACCGCACGATCAGCTCGGTGCCCAAGCCCTTGTGGTTCATTTCAGCCTGGTAAATAACGTGGAAGGCTCGAACAGCATGGCGCATTGCGTTATTGCCAAAGAGAATTCGTTTGATCAGACCCTGTGAATTATCGACCAGCGCCCGCGCGCAATGCAAAAGGGCACCCATCATTTCCTCCCGGGGTCGCCGCGATGATTCCTGAACTACATGCTGTCGCTACGCTTTCCGTAACCCGCATGCATCCAGACAGCTTTCCGTAAGTGCTGATCTGACTCCAACATCTACAGTCCTGATGACCGCTGATGATCTACTTCGACGCTTCGGTGTCTTTCACCGCCCGACGGGAGCCGAGCTTCAGCGGTAGTCGGGCAATGCATCCGCAAGCAAGCAGGTCACCGAGTTCAAAACTGCCGATCGCAAGTCGACCTTCCTGAAAGTCTCGGACGATCCCAACGCTGTGATTGTCTGGTCCGCGATGGCGGAGGCGACGTCCGCGAGTTTGCGACTGGTACCACGAACCGAAAAACGGTGGTTAGAATGACGTCTGCCATTGAGCACAAACCGACCTTGATGACGTTTCACTACGTTGAACGATCACTGCGACATTCCGCGAATCTGCGAAGATCGGTGGCCCGCTGCTAATCATCACCGACGTACAGCGGCGTGGGGACGATGCGTATTCATGCCGGATCAAGCGGTGTCTTGCGATCTAGCAGGCCCCAAATTCATCTACCATCGACAACGAAAATGCCCGTGACACTTGTTCTTTTGAGACGCCTGGAAGCACCATCGATGAAACCGTTTCAACTTCTGGCAATTGCAGTAAGCGTTCTGTGCTTGCCATCGCTCAGCTTGGCGGCTGAACGCCCAAACCTCATCTTCGTCCTCTCCGATGACATCGCGCAGGGCGACCTGGGGGTATACGGCCAGGAGCTGATCCAGACGCCAAACCTCGACCGGCTATGCAATGAGGGTACGCGGTACCTGTCCGCTTATACCGGCACGAGTGTTTGCGCACCGACCCGCACTTCGTTCTTCACAGGTCTGCACATGGGCAACTGTCCGACGCGGGCGAATCGTGAGATCCAACCAGAGGGCCAGCGTCCGCTCCCACCGGACACTGTGACGATCGGGAAGATCCTCAAGGCGGCCGGCTACAAGACTGCGACGATGGGCAAATGGGGTATGGGCATGTTCGATACTTCCGGTAGCCCCCTGAAGAACGGCATCGACCACTTCTTTGGATACAACTGCCAGCGTCACGCCCACAGCTACTTCCCGCCGTACCTGTATAACGATGACCAGCGGTTCGAGATCCCAGAAAACGTCAACAAGCAGCAGGAGGTTTACGCGCAGGAACTGATCCAGCAGGACGTGCTCAAGTGGGTCGATGTGAATGCGGACGAGCCGTTTTTTCTCTTCTACGCGATGACACTCCCCCACGGCCGATACGAGATCGATACACAGGGCATCTATCAGGACAAGCCCTGGAGCGAGCAGGAGAAGAACTACGCGGCCATGGTCACGCGAATCGATTCTGACATGGGTGAGTTAGTCGAACTGCTCAAGAAAAAGGGCATCGACGACAATACGCTGATCGTTTTCTCAGGTGACAACGGTTCGTCGTTCAACCCCAACACGGCCATCGGCAGGCGGTTCAACCAGACGATGGACGGAACGCTACGGGGTTACAAACGCGGCATGTACGAGGGGGCGTTGCGGCAGGCGGCCTTCGCGTGGTGGCCCGGGACGGTGCCCGCCGGTCGCGTGACGGAGGAGCCGTGGGCGTTCTGGGATTTGCTGCCAACCTTTACCGAACTCGGCCAGGCCAAGATGCCCGTCGGCTTCAAACCAGATGGCTACTCGCTGGTCGAGTTCCTCCAGGGTGGCCCTGCGCCAAAGCGAGATTACTTCTATTGGGAATTGCACGAGAAGGCAGGCGGTCCGATCCAGGCGATCCGGTGGGATACCTGGAAAGGCGTGCGGCCCGTCGCCAGCGGTCCCGTCGAAATCTACGATCTTGCCAGTGACTTGGCGGAGACAAACAACCTCGCCGCCGAACGTCCAGAGCTGGTCGCTCAAGCGGTGAAGCTTATGAACGGCGCCCGCACGGCTCACCCCGATTGGCCCGACCCCGCCACCGCTGACCCGCCGAAGACGAAAGCTGCGAAGAGGGCCGCGGTCAAGAAATAGACAATGGGAGTGTGACCGCCGCGCAGCTTTCGACGGATGCAACGCCCGGCATGACTAGGAGCCCTTGGA
>JBPCVD010000377.1:0-34578 GCA_051010815.1 Rubripirellula sp. | reverse complement strand
GGTTCGGAGGCTGCGAACGAGGGTTGCATCGCCGTCAGCCATGGAAGGCTCAGGGCAACACCGCTACCGCGCAACAGAGTTCGACGACCGAGCCGACGGCGAAGATTCACGAGAGGCGCTTGTTGGTTGGACAGCAATTTCGTCTGGTTCATCAATCATTTACTCAGGAAAGTGTTGCTGGCGACGGTCGCATGCAGGAGAGCGCGAAGCCCGTAGTCGGAGGATGCGGTTGCATCGACGATCGCATCGACTGATTCTCGGTCCGCGAATTGAATCGGCGCACCGGTTCCGTAAACCACGAGTTTCTCCACGAAATTACGCGCAATCGGTTTGGGATCGCTGCAGAGTAAATCGCGGAATTCATCAAAGTTTTGAAAAGGACGTCCGTCGGGAAGTGTAAAGCTCGCATCGACCGTGGCGCCAGGGACCCTGCGGCCTCTCTCGCTTTTCAGATAGGTGTCTCGCCACCGACCTGCCGCGTCAAAGTTCTCCAACGCATAGCCGGGAGGATCGATCTTGTAGTGGCATCCGGAACACGCGGTGTCGGACAAGTGTTTTTGCAGCTGCTCGCGAATGGTTTTAGCGCCACGAATGTCGGGTTCCACAGCGGGTACGTTTTCCGGTGGTGCGGGGATGGGGGTTCCGAGGATCCGTTCCGAAATCCAAACCCCACGCAGTACGGGTGAGGTATTGGTGCCATTGGCGGTGACCTTCAGGATCGCGCCTTGCGCCATCAGGCCGCCACGATGCGAATCAGGCTTCAAGCTGACTCGACGCAACTCATCTCCTTCCACACCTTCGATTCCGTAAAACCTTGCCAGACGACTGTTCAGAAAAGTGTGGTTGGCATGGATCAAGTCTGTTGCTGTCGCATTCTCGTCGATCAGCGATCGCAGGAACTTCCTCGTCTCATTTAACATCGCGTCCTGAACGACAATGTCGAAGTCGCGGAACAATTTTCGATCGGGCTCGGTAAAGTCGATGTCGACAAGGTCGAGCCATTGTCCTGCCAAGTCTTCGACAAAGTGTTTGCCGCGTTTTGTCTTTAGCATCCGTTCGACTTGTTCATGCAACACGTCCGGGTCCCGAAGCTTGCCGTTGCGGGCCAGCTTTATCAGCGTGTAATCGGGCATGCTTCCCCAGAGCATGTAGCTCAAGCGGGTTGCAACCGCGAAGTCATCCAAGGGACCGGAAGGCTCGACAAAGTACAGGAATCTTG
Source organism: Rubripirellula sp. (assembly GCA_051010815.1). Classification (GTDB taxonomy): domain Bacteria; phylum Planctomycetota; class Planctomycetia; order Pirellulales; family Pirellulaceae; genus Rubripirellula. The sequence goes on along the minus strand of JBPCVD010000377.1, from coordinate 33,359 downwards.
GCGAGCAAAGGATTGCTCGGTATCCGGAACGCAACGCGTCGATGGGATCCTCGCCCGCCTCAATGTCTTCGCGGACCATGCCGATGTAAGGTTTGAGCTGATCGTCCGAAACCGGACGACGGTAGGCTCGGCGTGCAAAGGACCGCAATTGGCGAACGACATCTTTGGCGGGCGTCTTGCTGCGCAACCGAACCTCATGTCGTTTGCGATCGATTTCGACGTCCAGTTCCCCGAACAACCGCTGTCGAACTCGATCCGTATCTCCGCCGGGATGAATTTGCTCGATTTGCATGGAGTGAAACGCGACCCCTGGAACTTTTTGCGGCGTTCCTTCCCCTGCACCAACCTGGCCACCACGGAATCTCGCGCGTTTCAGAGTTTCGTCGCCAGGCCGAATCTCAATCATGTTCCCTTTTGGAATCCACGCTTCATACGTTCGTTCGCTGGGGCTATCGGTTGCTTCGAATGCGCCAATCCATGACATCAAAGGGGCACCCGAAGTACAGAAACCACTTCGGACGGTGCACCAAACGCCGTGTTCGTTTGGCGTGTTGACTGACGAGGCTTTGACTGTGATTCGATACCATCCGCTTCTGCGAACGGTGGTGGAAGTGATGCGCCCGTAAAAAATCATTCCGCTCGACCACACGACAGCCTTGCCATCGAGCATCTCCGGATCGCGGCATCGCCGTCGAGGGTTCGAGCGAGCCAGCCCACGCGCGTCGTAGTTGCGTCGACGTGGTTCTTCGGAATCCGTGACCCGCTCGAATGCGGTCTCCAACGCGTGGTCGATGACGTTCAGGTGTGACTGAAGTTGGAAATGCGACATCGACTGCCCCTCAGCGATGTTGTTGAATCCATCTGTCCTTGGCTCGTCCGACATCAACTCAGCGAGTGGAACATCGATCGCCAGCAGGTCGTGTAGCGTCCGCTCAAGCTGAGTGTTGGTAAGACGCCGTGACCGAACTCTTCCCTGATCAGCGAACTCACTGCGTTGGTAGTCCTGAATCCACTTCGAAGTCCGTCCGAGAAACTCTTTGGACTCAGCATTATCCAGTTCACCTGCATCGGACGGCGGCATTTCGCCGTCGTGCACGCGGTCGAAGATACGAATCCATCGGGACGCAATCTTCGGGTGGCTCAGGTCCTTCTCAAGACTGGCCAAATCGAGCCCACCTTCCGCTCCCTCGCCCTCGTGACAGTCGAGGCAATTGTTCTGCAGGAATTTATCGATCTGCGGATCGGTATCACCTTTCACCAAAGAGGGTCCGCTGCCCATCAGAATGCTCGGCAGACCGGTGACCGCGCAAAGGACGCAGAATCGAAACAAAGTCGACATAGACGCAGTATCAGAGTTTGGAGGCAGGCGGATCGGGAGATCCGTGAAGGAGGGATACACACTATAGGTGGTCGACGGAGATTTGTGCAGCACGATTTTGCTCCAACAGGTCTGCCACCAATTCGCTGAGCAAGAAAATCACTGATTTGTTCCATCCGAATCGGGGTTCTGCGTCGAAACGTCACCAAGAGTCCCGCGCGGTTTGCTATCGCAGGAAAAACCCTCGGTTTGCGGTCGATCACAATTCCGCCTGCGTAGCCAGTGGTCCGCGGTGTTGGTCGGACCAGCTCGTCGGGATCGACGCAGTGGGAGGTCGCTGACGGGGCGTTGCAAAAAGATAGAATTCTGGCTGGTTCCTCGCAAAAGAGATTTCAACCAGAGATTTCAATATGGTCCAGTCACCAGTTCTGTGTGTTCGGCAAGCCTCTTGGATGCCGTTGATCCTCGGGTTCGTGGTATTGGCTTTACAGCCGCTCGGAGTCGCTCTGGGAGCGGAACCGCCAACGACGGACGACGCGACCACTTCCGAGCCGGGAACCTTCGATGGGCGCGTTCCAAGTATCGACGTCATCGAACGCGCCGATGCCGAAAGGGCTGCCGAGAAATTTGAGCTTCTGGTGCCTGCGATCGATGGGCAGGTGCAGTGGAGCGACGTTGCGACATCATTGGGCAACACGTTGAAGCTCGACTCGGGGCCGATTCGCGAAATCTTACCCCCGGGCAAACTTGATTTGCGATCCGACGCTGTTTTGTTGACGCTGATGGCGATCAATCTTGCAGCTCGCGATCAGGTTTCCTTTGATCTCGTTCGTGGTCCAGACCAGCAGCTCTCGCTGAAGGTGACGTGCAATCGATCGTTGTTTGCAGAGGCGAAGGCCAAGGCGGACGCCAAGCCGGCCGTGATCGAAATCGATGACGACTGGCTCCTCCGTTCAGAAAACCGTCCATTGGTGATTTGCATCCATGGTTTGCAAGGCGACCCGGAGATGTTCGATCCGATGCGTCGCATGATCCGATCACACGGTTACGCGACTGCGACCATTGACTATGACGATCAGCAGTCCATTGCGACGTCGGCCATACAAGCGTCCGAGCTTATGGCCAAACTGTTTGAGCGAGAGGATTGTAAAGTAGAGGTCGCCTTGGTCGGGCACTCGATGGGCGGATTGGTGGCGCGTGAGTGGACCGAAAATCCGACACTGCAAAGTGATCCCATTGTCGCGCTGATAACGGCTGGCACGCCGCACCAGGGTTCAGCTTGGGCGACGCTACCGCCAATGATGGACTTGTTCACCGCCCAACAGTTTTCGGTGGATGATTTGATGGATGTGATTTTTCACACGCCTTCTTCACGCGGATTACGCGATCTCGCCCCCGGATCGAGTTTTCTACGCGAATTATCTTCGCGCCCTCATCGGCGGGATGTTGCTTTGACGGCGGTTGCCGGCACCGGTAGTCCGATTTCAGCGGCCCGTATGGATGAGATTCAGCAGTTGTTTCGGCAGCTCGAACTCCGCGATGGGTTCGTGCGATTGATTCGTCCTCGGATCGAGCCGCTGATTGAAGGCTTCGATGAGCTCGCGCGAGGCCGTGGGGACGGCGTGGTCTCTGTCGAAAGCGCGACAATGGATGATTGCGAGAATGTGGTCACCGTGGACCTGTCCCACTTCGAGTTGGTGAGACCCGTGCCAGGAAGTGAGACGCATCCCGTTTGGGAAGCCGTGATCGCGAGATTGAAACAACTTCCTTAGCCGAGTGGCCGAGGGCTGTGTCACGCTTGCTGTTTGCATTGCACCGCCAGGTCGCATCGCTCCGACGGTTCACATTGCCCTGCTCTTTGCATTACGCTGCTCTTCGCATTACGCTGCTCTTCGCATTACGCTGCTCTTCGCATTTCACCGGCAGATCGCTAGTGATGACCCATCAATGCGTCCGAACAGCTTGCGATGTTAGGGGCGGACGTCTTGCAGTGCAGGCACGGGACGTGCTTGAGGCGGCGGAAGGATTGTCCAACTCGCCGCCTATTCCCGAAGCCGGTTTAGACGCCGGCGAGACGGTCGATCATCACTTTGTCCTTCATCGAAGGTTGTAGTGGATCGACACCAAGGGTGCCCACGAGCGCCTGTTGGTAGTCAGGCGACTGCGCGATGGCAAGTTGCTGCTGGACGTAGGCCAACCGCTCCTCGAGTTTCAGTTCGCTGACGACGTCTTGCTCGGTCGGATCACCAAGATAGGCGAGCACCATCTGTTCCATGTCTTTCCAGTGCTCGATATCGCGCAACTGTTTGGATACCAAACGACGCTGATACCAATCACTGGCCAGCAATGACTCTCGGGTGAACAGATCCCGGACCTCGGGGTCGGTGATCGACTTTCCTTCGTAGTCGCCATGCACCATGATGCTCAAGACGGCACGTAGTGGAGGACAGGCGAGTTCGTATCCGCCATCTTCCATGTAGAGTTTCGCGACGCGTTGTTGGGCCTCGGCGATGTGAAGGATTCCATCCGCGAACGACGCGGGGTCCTGAAGTTCGGGCTTCAGAATGTCTTCGGTAAATACCTTCGATGGATTATCGAATACACGACCGAGGTACTGGCGGACAAACTTGCGAGTGATTCGGTAACCGAGCCGGCTGGCAGGTATCGTCTTCCCGTCCACTTCGAAATCGTTGATTTTCTCCATCATCCCCGATTCGATCAGATGCTTGGGATCGCGTTCCTCCGGTCCCATTCGGCACCAGACTTCGGGAATCAACAGAGAGATATCGTGGCCCACTTCGAAGCGAGGTCCGATGTGGCCGGCCGGCGTGCTGAAGCCACCGAGCTCAGTCAAAATCATCGAGGTCACAATCGCATTCAAGTCGATCGACGGCAATAACGCGTTGAACGGGCCTTTCGTCAGGGCACCCTCACTGCCGGCTCCCGTCGTGCTGGGGCTCTTGCCTGTCAATGAACAGACATAGTCCATGATCAGCTCAGGTAGTTCCTGAAAGTGAAGCGGGGAATAGACCGCAAGCGATCGGATTCCCGTTTCTGTGTCCGGGGGATTGTTTCGGCGACCACTGAGCACGGCACCGACAGGCGCGTGAATCGGTGCGTCGGCTGGAAGACAACGGCTTAGTTGCATACCACGCATTGCGACATAGGTATCACGCGAATTGACCATGTCGGGTCGGTCTTGCAGGTACCGAGGGTTCTTGGTCGGTTTGCCGTCGACAATTCGTGGGTCCGCGGTGCTGACAACGTAGCCGTCCGACTCCTCTGCGGCTTTCAATAGCAATTCTTCCATGGGACCGCTGAACTTATCGAACTCGATCGCGTCGTCGACGATTTCCTTCGCTTTTTGAGTCGACAAAGGCTCAAAGTTGCTGATGAAGCTGCCGGGCTGAGACAGGTCCCATTCCGTCTGCTTGTCCAACCCGCGATGCACGGCATCGTCAGGCCGTTGAAAGAGTCGGTACTCGCAGTTCTCGACGAACTTGTAGCTGCCCGCAGAAGCGACGCCCGGACCAACCTGGTCCACATCGTTCGCGGGGACCACGACACTGCAGCTGATGTCATCTTCTCGTTGCACCTTGGCGGCTGCGATGAAGTCTTGCCGCAATTTGAACGTTCGCCAGCTGCGGTCATCCAACCCGACGCGAAGGTAAGTTCCAACTAGCGAGCGTTCACCAAGTTTCAGTTCGTGCCCGGGCGAACCATTGACAATGTCGACGCCGAAGTACTGCCGCCAGTCGTGTTCCATGCCCGGCTTGACAAAACGCTTGATGATCAAAGCCAGCGCGTAAACGTGTTCTGGAATCGATTCAAGCCACGCAACGTATTCGTCGCTAAAGTTTGGTTGAGGCGTGAGCAGCTGGATCATGCTTCCCAAACTACGTGTTGGATCCAGCACACTGCGGCTTCCGCGATCTGCGTAATCCGGCTTGTCTTGAGTGTCTTCGCGCCAGCGATCCTGGTAGGACCGGCTGAAGATCTCATCGAGCTTGCTGAAGTCTTTCTCGATGTCGGCTACGAAGATGGGCCCATACAACATGTAGTCGCGGAGGCTCTTGCTGATTTCACTTTTGCCTCCACCGCTGACCGTGCAAGGCTTGTGACAGAAGATTCCTTCTGCGGCCGTGCCAATCAATCGCCACGAGGGAGCTGCCGGGTGCTTCTCGAGTCGAACCTTGTAGCCGCTAGGCGCGATGTAAATGTTCTTGGGGGTCAGCGGGATGCGCTGCTCCTGACCGTCCTTTTTCCACTTTACACACCTGTCCTCGAGGGTCGCGTAGGCATCTTCGGGGATGTAGATCACGGTCGGATCCAACCGATCAATCCCGTAGCCTTCCGGCTGGATATCGATGAAGGATGCGTAGTCGCGGGCGATGAGGTCGAACGAGCGGCCGTTGTAGCGGCGGCTATTGACCAGGAAGTCGCCGCCCAACGAATAGGAAGCGAAGGCCAATGCACCGCCGGCATGTTCCTCTTCTGCATTGCCCATCAGGTTGGCGGCAAAGCTAATCTGCGTTTTGACTTCTTTCTTGCAGTATCCGTAATAGTTGTCGGCGATCAGTGTGACCATTACGCCCGAGGCATCACGGCAAGTCAGCTTAAACGCGCCTCCGTCGTTGTAGCACTCTGATTCGTCTTTCCAACACATCGAATCGGCACGCTGTCGCTCCGACGCATCGTCCCAGTGCGGAAGTCCGAGGTCCTTCTTTTTTAGATACACCAAGTGCGGCGCAAGAATGACACAACCGGTATGGCCACTCCATGAACGCACATCAAGAGCAGCATCGTTGGCGGCGGTCAGAGGGTCACCCGCGTTGCCGAAGATTGACTCAACGAAGTCGAGGTTGCTGACCAGGCATCCGGGGGCAAAGAATCGCGACTCCAGCGATTTGGCTTCGCAGTACCCGGGGACCTCTGGGCACACCGAGGGACGCAACAGCAGCGATACCCAAGAGTGCGCGGGTCGGCTGGACTGCGACATGTACGGCAGCATCATCAGGTCTTCGGGCGGTTGCATGGCCGCCCGGAACAAGGCGACGAAAGCGTGCTTGGGAACGGCACGTTTGTCGCGTGGAATTGGTAGCCCACCCTCTGCGACATGAAAGGTACCCGCCGTCGTACGGCGATCCGCTCGCGGATTGTTCAGCACACCGTTGAGGCAGCGATAGGAGCTGACCAAGTCATTTTGAAAACTGTGCCCATTGACTGGAAGGCTCAGTTCTCTGGCCATGCCATGCCGATCCAGGGTCAGCGATCGGCTTGGCAAGCGAAGCGGATGACTGTCAGTCTCACTACGGAAGTACTCGTTCAAGAACCCTTCGATTCGCGAATCGATCGGAGCACGATGCTCCGAGAGTAGACGGTTCTTTTCTCGTAGGCTGTCGAGGATTCCCGTCGAGAAGCTCGCCATCTCGTCTGCGTTGGTCGCCTCGTCCGGAGGTGACAGTCCGGCGGACGCCATTTGAAACGCGATGTAACTGCGAAGGCGATCGCGTTCGCGCTTATTCGATGCGAGATTGCGATTCCACCCAATCGCGCGTTGCAGTTGGGTTGGTTCGGTGATCAGCGTGGGCACGTCAGACAGCTCCAGGTGTGGCGGAAATGATGGCGCAAAGCAGAGATAACATAGCAAACTGCCAAGTTTTGCGGCTCGCAAAAACGCTCCCCCCCGGTCCTCAAACGGGCCTAAGTTGCGATGGGCAACATACGGGCTGGTGGAACGTCGGAGTAAGCGTCATAGTCCGGATGTCATTCGCCTTCCCAAACGAGTTCACACTCACGCTTCACACAAGGAATTGTCCTGCATGCGACACATTGTCCTTCGATTGGCACTTGCTTTGGTGCCGTTTTTGATCGGGCTAGCAGAGGCTCAATCCGCCGGATTGGGTGTCACAGCCGCCGACCAAATCAGCTTGCCGGACGGTTTTGAAGTTGATCTTGTCTATGAGGTGCCCGGTGAGACTCAAGGCTCGTGGGTCAGTTTGACCGTTGATCCCAAGGGACGGCTGATCGCTTGCGATCAATACGGCAGTCTGTATCGAATTGACGCTTCCGGCGAGGAGCCCCAGGTCGAAAAGCTGAAGATCAACTTCGAAGGTGCACAAGGCCTGCTGTGCGCATTCGGCGCCCTATACGCGAACGTGAATGCGCGCGGCGAGACCTCCGGCGTTTGGCGATTGACTGATACCAATGGCGATGATCAGTACGACACCAAGGAACATATCTTGCCCCTCAATGGTGGCTCTGAACATGGTCCTCATGCATTGATTCTGACGCCCGATGGCGAGCGGATCTTGATGTGCGCGGGCAACAACACCAACTTGCCGGATGATATCGCCAGGAGTCGCGTGCCACGCAACTGGGACGAAGATCATTTGCTAGGCCGCATGCCGGATGCCCGAGGCCACAACGCCAGTCGAATGGGCCCAGGCGGATTCATTCTGTCGATGGATCGTGATGGCAAGGACATCGAACTGGTGGCCACTGGTTTTCGCAACGAGTACGACATCGCGTTGAATCGTGATGGCGAACTGTTCACGTACGATGCTGACATGGAATGGGACGTTGGCACGCCGTGGTACCGACCGACCCGGATCAACCACGTGATCAGCGGAGGTGAGTTCGGATGGCGAAACGGCACGGGTAAGTGGCCCGCCTATTACCCCGACTCTTTTGGCTCTGCCGTCGACATTGGGCCCGGTTCACCAACCGGGATATGTTTTGGATATGGCACGGGCTTCCCGACGAAATTTCAAGATGCTCTCTTCATCTGCGATTGGAGTTACGGGAACATTCACGCGGTTCATCTGACGCCGGATGGAAGTAGCTACAGCGGCGAATATGAAACCTTTGCGACGGGCGCACCGCTGCCGGTAACGGACATCGCGGTGCATCCTGACGATGGCATGCTGTACTTCACGATTGGAGGGAGACGCACGCAAAGTGGTCTCTATCGAATCCGTTACACCGGCGACAAAAAATCCGCTGTGGTGGTAGAGGATGAGCCCGCCAAGAAGCTTCGATCGCTTCGTGCCGAGTTGGAGGCGACCCATGTGGGAGAGCCTGATGAAGGAGATGTCCCGCTGGCTCTGGAGGCTCTATCCAACGAGGATCGCGCGATACGCTTTGCTGGTCGCATTTCACTGGAACATCAACCTGTGGAACGATGGGCAGAGCAAGTGTTGGCGTTGGAGAACCCGGAGGCCAGGATTCTTGGCGTGATCGCCTTAGCTCGCACCGGGCAGGAGCGACACAAGGGTCCCGCACTGAACGCCCTGAGCGATATCGATTGGGAATCGCTTTCGGCAAGTCAGCAGATCGACCTGCTACGTGCGTACGGTTTGCTCGCGATCCGACTCGGGAGCTTCTCCTCCGCCGAAACGCGGTCGATTCTGTCGCAGATCGAAGCTCGTTTTCCGACAGGTGATCATGCCGTCGACCGTGAGTTGGCGCAGATGTTGGTCTTCCTAGGATCGGCCGATTCCGTTCAGAAGATCGTCGCGGAAATGAGAGATTCGCCAAGCCAGGAGAACCAGATCCACTACGCAATGGTCCTTCGCGGCGCTGAGGATGGGTGGAATCGAAAGTTGCACAAGCAATACTTCCAATGGTTCAGTGATATTCAGTCGGCTCGTGGTGGCATGTCGTTCGGTGGCTTTATCGACAATATCAAGAAGGCTTCACTGGAGCGTGTTCCTGCCAACGTGCAGAAGCAATTGAATGCCGTGATCAATCCCCCGAAAATTGTTGGCGAAGTCACGCCCGAGGAAGTGCGCGAGTTAGTCCAAGAGTGGAAAGTCGACGATCTGCTGAACTCCGTCGCCACCGATGAACACGTGCCAGATTTCCAGCAGGGAAAAAGAGTGTTCGCAGCGGCCCAGTGCTACAAGTGTCATCGGATGGGTGTTCAGGGCGGAATCTTGGGGCCCGATTTGACGTCCGCGGGCGGACGATTCAGCGCGAAGGATTTGCTGGTCTCGATCATCGAACCAAGCAAGGAGGTTAGCGACCAATACGGCGCCACGCAGTTCCTGACCGATGACGGAAGGATCGTCGTCGGACGCGTCGTCAACATGAATGGCAATGACTTGCGTGTCATGACCAATATGCTTGACCCCTCACAGCTGGCGACGGTCAAACGCGATACCGTCGAAGCGACCAGATCCGCGAAGACCAGCATGATGCCGGAGGGACTGCTGGACACGTTCACGCCAGACGAAATCGCAGATTTGGTCGCCTATTTGCGGGCAGGTGGACGAGCGGGTCACCCGATTTACAAAGCGACGGTCGCGACCAAGTAGGATCCGCCGCCGAGGGCTTTCGATGGCGAGGAAACCGTGGAGCCTTGTTCCGCGTATTCTGCTTAGCATGCCTCGTGGAGGCAGCTAGAATCTGGGAGTGAGGAATGCCAGTGTCCTGACGTTCCTCGCCAGTAGTTCGTGTCCTCGCGTCCGTAGAATCACCGCCGTCATCGATTTTTCGGGCCGCGGGTCGGGCGCCGTTGAACCGGTTGGTTCTGCGAGATCCGACTTGTGGATCGCGCTATCACCCTTTCCCTTCCCTCCCCACAACGTTCGAGAAGCTCTCCATGAATCGTTTTTGTTTGCTCACGCTTGCACTTTTGGCAGTCACTTCTGTCCACGCAGATCAGCAATGGCTTGAGTTTGCTGGAGGCGAAGGGCCTGGCGCCGGAAAGCACATTGTCCTGATTGCGGGCGATCATGAATATCGAAGTGAGGAAGCGCTGCCGCAATTGGGAAAGATTTTGTCGCAGCACCACGGATTCAAATGTACGGTTCTGTTTCCAATCGATCCAAAAACGGGCGTCATCGATCCAGAGAGTGTGACGAACATTCCGGGCCTTGAAGCACTTGATACCGCTGACCTTGTGATTCTCGGTTTGCGATTCCGTAACTTGGAAGACGATCAGATGAAACGCATCGTCGACTATGCGGAGGCAGGCCGTCCGATGATGGCGCTGCGAACGTCAACGCATCCGTTCAACATTCCCGCACAACGGAAGTACGCGAAATACACATGGAACAACAAAGACGCCGAATTTGCAGGTGGGTTTGGCAAGCAGATTCTTGGGGAGACCTGGGTCTCCCATCATGGCAAGCATGGCAAAGAATCGACTCGTGGCATCGTTGCCGATGCGAAGCATCCGATCGCGACGGGGATCAAGGATGGTGATGTTTGGGGACCAACCGATGTGTACGGAGTCCGACTGCCGCTCAGCGGTGATTCCCACACGATCTTTGAAGGGCAGATTTTGACCGGGATGGATCATGATGACGATGCGGTGACTGACAAACGCAACGATCCGATGATGCCGATTGCCTGGACGCGAACCTACAAGGATGGCCGGGTCTTCACGACAACGATGGGCTCAGCGGATGATCTTCCAAGTGAAGGCGTCCGGAGGATGCTGGTCAATGCTGCCTACTGGTGCGTTGGGCTCGAGGATCAAATCGATGCGGATTCCGATGTTGCGATCGTCGGAGAATACGAACCGACGGCATTCGGATTCGGAAAATTTATCGTGGGCAAGAAGCCCAGTGACTACGACTTGAAGTAGTGCATCCGGGAAGTGATGCAGGATTTTCAGACCGCGATTTCGACACTGATCGGTGATCAGTGGTTCGTGACCGAGCAGCGTCGTGTCGGTGGTGGGTGCATCAGTGACGCGCACCGAGTCACCGTCAAGGATTCACAGGGCCAGCAAGTGTGTTGGTTCATGAAATCCAACGACACCACGTTCCTGGATAATTTCCAGGCGGAATGCAACGGTCTGAAGAAATTGAGCGAGGCTCAAGCGATTCGCGTGCCCTGCCCCGCCGCGGTCGGTGAGGCAGCGGGCCGCGCCTGGTTGGTGGCAGAGTGGGTCGAACCGGGAGTCCGCGGATCAGACTTTTTTCAGCGCTTCGGCCGATCTCTCGCCGAATTGCATCGATGCACCTCAGGAACGCGGATCGGGCTGGATCGCGACAATTACTTGGGGGCGGCAAGGCAGGTCAATGGTTCGACTCCGAACTGGGTTGAATTTGTCGCGACTCATCGCCTCAGCTTTCAGGTCCAATGGGCGAGCGATCAGCGTTTGGCAGATCAAGATCTCATCCGTGATTGTGAGCGGGTCATGGTACGGCTGGACAGCGTTCTCGAGGGTAGATCTGCTCGGACCAGTCTGTTGCATGGTGACCTCTGGAGCGGCAACTACCTCTGCGATGCGGCGGGGAATCCGATCATTCTGGATCCCGCTGTCTATCATGGGTGCCGAGAAGCGGAGTTCGGGATGTTGCGGCTCTTTGGCTCTTGTCCGCCCCAGTTTTATGAGGCCTATCAGGAGGAGTTTCCGCTTCCTGCTGGTTGGCAGCGGCGCGTCAACGTCTATGTTTTGTATCACCTGTTGAATCACCTGAATCTTTTCGGCAGGGGGTATCACGACCAATGCCGAACCCTCGCGGCCCAGATTCTTCGCGACTGAGGCTGCTGGCGGGGACTTGCTCGGCTGTCCAATGCCGCTCGTCGCTGTCCGCCTTCGGCCCTGATCCAACTCCACCAACCACAGCAACACGATGCTTGCCGCACGAGTGATCCCCTGTCTTGATGTTCATGATGGGCGTGTCGTCAAAGGAACGAACTTCGTCAACCTTCGCGACGCGGGAGACCCTGTTCAGGTCGCCCAACGCTACGAGGACGAAGGTGCGGATGAGTTGGTGTTTCTGGATATCACAGCCAGTCATGAAAAACGGGACATCATCTTGGATGTCGTGCGTCGTACTGCGGAGCAGGTCTTCATGCCGCTGACCGTTGGAGGCGGCGTGCGAACGATTGAAGATGTTCGCGCCTTGTTGTCGGCCGGATGCGACAAGGTCTCGATCAATTCAGCTGCCTGCAAAGATCCCGATTTCGTGCGTCGCGCCGCCGATCGATTTGGAAGTCAATGCATCGTCGTCAATATCGATCCCAAACGCGTGCAGCGAGATGGACAGGAGGTCTGGGAAGTGCACATCAATGGAGGGCGTACGCCGACGGGATTGATGGCCGTCGAATGGGCACGCGAGGTGGAGCGATTGGGGGCTGGAGAGATTGTGCTGACCAGCATGGATGCCGACGGAACCTGTGACGGCTATGACTTGCCCGTCACGGCGGCGGTCAGCAATGCTGTGACGATTCCGGTGGTCGCGAGCGGTGGCGCGGGCGGTCCACAGCACCTCGTGGACGCCATCCAAAAAGGGAAAGCCGATGCCGCACTTGCGGCAAGCATCTTTCATTTTGGCCAGTTCACGATCGCAGAAACCAAACAGGTGATGCGCGACGCAGGGGTACCGGTTCGCCTTTAAGTGTGAAATGGATGACGGCACAGCAACTACGTCTAATATTTGAACCCGTCGACCCGGTCGCCAACGTGTATTGGTTCACGCATGCGGGTGGTGGCACCAGCGCGTTGATGCAGCGTTTCAGAGATGTTGATCTCGCGCTTCCCGTTCGTGTCCATTCGCCTTGGATGCCTCGTCGAGAGAAATTGGTACGTCAGGCGTTTGAGGGGGACCTGCCCGATCTCGCTCGCTTGATGGTCGATCAAATCGCTGATCGCCAACAGGTGGATTCGTTACCGCTGGTTCTGGTGGGACACAGTTTCGGCGGGGCGCTGGCGTTTCGCATCGCGAGCGAACTAGTGGCCCGAGGGATTCCGATCCATCGTCTCATCGTCCTGGCGACGCCATCGCCTCAATCTGAAGCGGATCATCGTGATCTTCACTCGTTGACGGATTCTGAATTGATCGTCGAAGTGGATAACTTGTTTGGCGGAATCCCCGAGGAAATCCTGGGCAATCCTGATCTTCAGCAGTTGTTCGCGCCGGCGCTCCGCTGCGATTTGCGTCTATTGGAGATGCACCGCGAATTGGCTGATCCGATCGACGTGCCACTGACGGCCGTCTATGGAAACGACGATCGCCAGGTCGGCATTTCCCGAACCCAAGGATGGCGGCAATGGACGGCGTCGCAGTTTCGTTTGCGGTCGATGCCGGGTGACCACTTCTTTCCCTTTCAAAGGACTGCGGAAATCATCCAGCTAGGCGTTTGGGACGCTTTACCCGGTTGACCGTCGGCCACTGCCCCAATACACCAATGCCACGGTGCTGCCGTGCCACCATTTGCTGCCATCTCTTCCCTCGAACCCCCAAACGCGATCGTGTCCGACGTCGTCCCCATTCGAACTGCATTGATAAGCGTCAGCGACAAACTGGGTCTTGCCGATCTGGCGGCTGGTTTACAACGTGCGGGTGTTCGCATCTACAGCACTGGTGGCACTCGCCGGCATTTAGAGCAGTCGGGCATCGACGTGATGGACGTCGCGGAATACACCGGATTCCCAGAGATGCTCGATGGGCGGGTGAAGACGCTGCATCCCAAAATCTTTGGCGGCATCCTTGCGGTTCGAGATCGTGAGGATCACATGGACGCGATCGACGAGCATGACATCGTGCCCTTCGATTTGGTCGTGGTCAATTTGTATCCCTTTGCAGCGACAGCATCGCGTGCGGGTGTGTCCCGGGAAGAGTGTGTCGAGCAAATTGATATCGGCGGGCCAAGTTTGGTTCGAGCAGCTGCCAAGAACCACGACGATGTCGCGGTAGCCACAAGTCCCGAGCAATACGGAGAGCTCCTAGAGCAGTTGCAAGCGTCCGGTGGATCGAACATTGATCTGCGAGAACAATTGGCCGCTGACGCTTTTGACCACACGGCGGGCTACGACCGTGCCATCGCTGATTACATGCGTGGTGATACCATCGGCGGTGAATTTCCAGCCAGTTTGCACCTGTCACTTCGACGAAAAACACAACTTCGATACGGCGAGAATCCTCACCAACGAGCGGCGGTCTACAGTGACCCGTCGGTGCGATCTGCCAATCTCGTCTCTGCACGTCAGATCAGCGGGAAAGAACTGTCATACAACAACCTGCTTGATCTCGACTCCGCACTCGATATCGTTCGCGGCTTTGGCAGCCCAGCAGTCTCTGTCATGAAGCACAACAATCCTTGTGGTGCGGCGACCAGTCAAACGTTGGCGGAGGCTTGTCAGAAAGCATTGGACGGAGACCCACTGAGCGCTTTTGGTTCCGTGCTAGGCCTCAATCGAACCGTTGACAAGGCAACGGCCGAGTTGCTTTGCGAGCCGGGATTGTTCATCGAAGCGATCGTTGCCCCTGACTTCGAGGCGGAAGCAGTCGGATTGCTAACGACACGCCCTCGCTGGCGCGACAACGTCCGATTGATGCAGGCAGGACGATTGGATGAACCAGCCTCTTCCGTTCAGCGACGCTTCATTAGTGGAGGCATGCTAGTGCAGGATGCCGACCGAATGACCAGTTCGTCGCTGCAATGGAAAACGGCGACCAAAACAGAAGTTGAAGACGGGCTGTGGGATGACGTCTCGTTTGCTTGGGAAATGGTGCGTCACGTGAAGAGCAATGCCATCGTGCTGGGCAAGGATACTTCGCTGATCGGTGTGGGAGCCGGCCAAATGAGTCGTGTCGACAGTGTTGAGATCGCGATTGATAAAGCGGGTGAGCGATCCAAGGGATCCGTGCTCGCCTCTGACGCGTTCTTTCCGTTTCCTGACTCCATCGAGGCTGCGGCCGAGGCCGGTGTGGTCGCCATCATCCAACCGGGCGGATCGCGGCGTGATGACGAGGTCATCGAAGCCTGTGACCAGCATGGCTTGCCGATGGTGATGACGGGGCGAAGACACTTCAAGCACTAATGACGATCCTCGACAAAATCCTCGTCAAGACACGGCAGACGATCGAAGCGGATCGTGCGGCATCGCCCCCTGCGGAGTTGCAGGCGACGGTTCGTGATCTCCCCGTCTGTCGCGACTTCCACGCTGCCCTGGCCGCCGGAGACTCGGTTCAGCTGATTGCCGAAGTCAAACGTGCCAGTCCGTCGGCAGGGTTGATTCGCGAGGACTTTGACCCGGTTGCGATCGCAAATTGCTATGAGGAGGCTGGGGCGGCTTGCATCAGTGTCCTAACCGATGAACCGTTCTTTCAGGGATCCCTGGAGTATCTCCGACGAGTACGCCAAGCCGTCAATCTTCCCTTGTTGAGGAAAGATTTCATTGTCGATTCCTATCAGTTGTTACAGGCACGCGCGGCAGGCGCCGACTGCGTCTTGCTGATCGCAGAATGTTTGACGGCGGATGAGCTGAAACGTCTGCACCAGGAGGCGGTGGAGCTTGGCATGCAAACGTTGATCGAGCTATTTGAGCCGACCAACCTGCCAGCCGTACTCGCGACCGGAACGACGTTGGTTGGCGTCAATAATCGCAATCTCCATACGTTCGAAACTTCGCTTGATCATACCTTGCAATTGCGTCCCGAAATCCCAGACGATCGTCTGGTCGTCGGTGAGAGCGGCATTCGAACTCATGCCGACGTTCAGCGACTCGGCGATGGGGGTGTCAAAGCAATCTTGGTGGGAGAGTCCCTGATGCGTCAGCCCGATATCGGTCACGCGACACGTCGCCTGCTGGGGCGGGAATAGGACGAAGCCGCGTATCGCACTTGGGAAAGTGTTTGCGCCAGCTCTCCCTCAAACGCGATCAAGTTTCAGGAGGTGACTGCGGTGGTTCGAAAGCGAATTCTTGCCACTTCACCGCTTTGTCCATCGGCTCGATACGCATCACAAGATGACCGTCTTGATAGAGCCGCACGGTCCCAGTCGACTGACTGACAACCACAGAGATCGCCTTGGTCTTACGGGTGATCGCGGCGGCGGCCCAATGACGCGCTCCAAGCCCCTTGGACATCGTCAGATCTTCGTGCGACACCTCAAGCATTTGACGACTGCGTTCGATCACACCGTCGCTGTTGATGATGAACGCACCGTCGAGCTGAGCGATCTCTTTGGCATCTTCCTGAACACGAGCATCAAGCAAGTTGCGATGCTTCTTGTTGTAGCCGCGGAACGGATCAACGCCGCTGTCGTTGGAGTGGTCCAGCACTTTGCGGGTATCGCCAACAACGAATAGCGTTCCGACCGGCTTGCCCTCTCGTCCCTCTCGTCCGACTTGGGCGGCGAGGTCGACCACTGCTTTGATCGTTTGAAGCGGCACCCTGCTCTCGATCATTTGCAGGTCGCGGCTCGTCAGACGCCGCATCCGCTCGTCGAGCTGGATATGGCTGATGGAGTCGAGACGGCTCTGTTGAAAACCACGGTAGACCGCGATGACTTCTCCGTTGGTCCGAATCAATTCATCGGCGGCAGCCTCCAGCAAGGCATGCTGAAGACGTTCCAACAGTGGGGCCTTTTCCTTGTTCAGGGCCACTGGTTTGAGGCCTGCCTCGGAGGCACCCTCGAGGTCTTCTGGAGAATCGACGGCGACAATTACCGGCTTCCCCATTTCCGATGTCAGTTCCACGATCCGCTTCCAGTCGGTCGAACCGTCCAGCAGAATCAGCAGGGCATCGGCACTTCGTGACTGCAGCAGCGCAACGGCGGATGCGATCATCGCGGCGTTGTGTTTGGTCAGTCGTTGTGTTGCCATCGACAACCATGCCAGAGAGGAAGCGTTAGAAAGCCCCCCTGTTTTAGTCGATCCCAGACGATTCGGACAGACGCAGCGGCCTCAAAAGAGGCTTAACGTCGCGAGGAGCTTTGGGATTGTGCCATGCCTTGGGTCTTCCACGCCGAACCGCTCTTGTAGACTCGCTCGTAGTACATCGCCAGCGATCGCAATGCGTGCCCCTTGGGACCGATTTTCCAGTCGTGCCCTTTTTCGTTGTACATCGTCGACAACAGGTAGCGGACGGCGTTGACCAGCCGACGATCTTGCAGTTGCGAGTCGGGGGTCACCGTCAGCAACCACTCGACCATATGCCCGGTGGTCTGGATCTTTCGGTCCATGTCCCCGTTGTCCTCACGACCTTCGAACCAGTCGGTGCTCATCGAGCCATCACGGTTCTGAAGACGATAGGCATAGTTGATGAAGTCTTGCGTGTAGATTTCGGCACGCTTCCACTGGCCGGTGATCGGTTTGCCCTCAGCGCGACGCTTTCGCAACGCATGGGCATAGCCCATGAGCCGATGAGTACCACCGCATGCGGCACCCACGATCGACTGAGATAACTCTTCGCGAATCAGCCGTTCAAAGCTCCAGGTCTCACCGTCAGCGTTCAGCCATACGGTGTCGGTGTCCATGTAGTGAGACAAACCAATGAGCGTGAAGGTCAACTCTTCACCGCGACGGCAAGCCAGCATCTCGGATTCGGCGACGTCGCGAACGGAGAACTTTTCGTTGTTGGCGTAAAGCGGGTAGTCCAAGGGAACGTCGCAAAGCGAGAAGACAGCCAACATCTGAGCCTGATGCCCTTGAAGCCCGACGCCACTGCGAGCAGCAATGGCGCTGTCATCAAGCGTCAGCAGACGCTGACCACGGCAGGCATTATTCCCGGCAATCCAAGCGATCGCACTGTAATGCTTGTTGCCGACACGAATCTTTGTGTCTGCGCCGTACACCATGATTTCATGCAGCATGCCCCAGTTGCTGCGTTCGTTAGCGATTTCGGGCCTTGCATAGTAATAGCGTAAGCACTGCTTCATCATGTTCTGCATGCGAGCCACAGAACTGGTCAAGCGAATCGGTTCTGCGGTGCGACCGGTATAGTCGAGCTTCGATTTGTCCGGCGCGCTGCTTACATATTGTGAAACTGGCTTCGGTGAAGCCTTCGCAGGTCGCGTCGTGCCAGATGGTGGCGATTTCGATTCCGCCTGCTTGCGAATGCCAGCTTGACCTTTGGGAGTTCCGTCGGCATCAATCGTCAGCTTGCGGACCTTGATCGCCTCGCTTGCGGTCGATTTGCTTTTGGCGGTATCTTTCGACGCAGCAGCAGGCTTTGCAAGGGTCGTCGGCGAGGATGATCTTTGTGCTTGCGTCTTCGAAGTCGCTTGCGTGTCGACCTTCACCGATTGCGATTTGGTCGGGCTCGCTGCTGGGGCTCGACCCGATCGAGGTGAAGCTTGTGCTGTCCCTCGCGATTCTTCGGCCCCAGACTTCTCGACCTGTGGCTCCTGCGCGCCAGCCGATTTGCTCGATGTTGTTGGTGAATCGACTACACCGCGGTACTGAGTGTTCCCCTTCGACGTCGATCCCCTGGCCGGCGACGCTGTCTGTTGGGGCGAGATGGTCTTATCGGCAGCTTTCTCGGACAGTTCAGCCGGTTTGCTGAGATCGACGTAGTTGGGCAATCGGCTTGTGACGCGTCCTCGTGTTACCCAGCCGGACTCGCCATTCGGAGTCGAGCGAGACATCGAGGGCGGGTCAGGAATCGCCGCAGGTGGCCGCGGGGGATTCATCTTGATGGATGGCTTTGGCCCAGAGCCCGTGAGCTTCTCGAGCAACCAAGGCCGACGAGCGACTCTGATTTCAAGCGTCGAGTTGATGGGCGGCTGAAGCTGCAGTTCCGAGTCGGGCCGTTCCGCGGGCGCGAGGACCGACGACTCCCCTTCGGGAGCCTGTGCTGAGGCGACGATGGGTGTCACAGATAGGCATGAGGATGCTAGCAACACCGATAGGATGCGTCGACGAGATTTAGATGAGAGGCGGCGACGTGGCTGCACGATTAGCTCCGATATGGTTAGACCTACCAACAGCTATCGGACGGATGCGTCGCTAAATTTACAAGGAAAAACCCCCCCTCTATGGAATGCTTGATCGCCAAAAGAGACGAGAAACTCTAAAGATCAAATTCGTCTAACGAATCGATGAGTCGATCGAGCTGATCCTTGGGCTCGGCAGCAAGATCCTCTTGGCGCTTTTTCAGCTGTTCGTCGATACCAACGGTATCTCGACCAGCAAGGAGAAGTTGCTCATCACGCTCGCGAGCCGCAGTGGCGATCGGATCTTCATCCGTTGCCGGGGCGCCGAAGAGCTGCGAGAGATCGATTTTGAAGCCTTCGTCGCCATCGGTCTGAGCACCCGCGATTGCCGGAGCCTTGTGCTGCGGGAAAATGATGGCATTTTCGGGACAGACCCGACTACAGGCGGGGCAGCCCTTGCGGCAATTGTCTGGCTGTTCAACCAGGATGCTCTCTGATCCATCGACCCCGTAAACCCCGAAAAGACAAAAGTCGACGCACTCCATGCAATTGGTACAGCGGCTAAAGTCAATCACTGGATACCAGCGACGTGACGTTTGCTCCTCCACTTGGACCAACTGACCACCCACAATCGGGAGGCTGTTGTTCTTCGGTTCGTCACCAAGAATCCGGCGAATCTCATCCATGAAGATGGTGGGATCGTTCGACAGCTTCAGGTCGATGCAGTGAATATTGCGATCGGGGCGCGGGAAGAGATCGGTCACACGGTCCACCGGATCGGCATCCGAATCCACGGACGAAGGTGCGATCGAATCGTCCGCTTCGTCATCCTCGCTGTCGCTGAGTTCGACCAAGCCCGCTTGTCCTTGGATTCCATTGCGGTCGAGTACCCAGTGGGCGGCACGCGAGTAAATCCAGGAGACGACGATCAGATCACCCTCCAGACTGGAGAGCTGCTGGTAGGAGTCGCTGCCCTTTGGCAAATCGTACAGATGAGGAATCGTCAGTACGTTGACGCCGTCAATCTTCTCCGCCGCGGCGGTGATCGCTGTTTCCAGCCCGCGCTTCTGCGGATTTCGCGACTGGCCTCGCGAAACAACGACCGTACACGTCGCATGGTGGACTGCTGAAATCATGGGCGGAGGGTGAGCCGGAGACGCGGTGGGCTTTGAGGTCTTGTCAAAGTGATCTGCTCGATGCGATCGTCACGTGGACCGCAATCGAATCAGCGAGTCCACTCGACTCGCAGCGAACGCATCGAAGGGTTAGCTCCAATCAAGCGGCCGCTTCCAGGCCGCCCTTGCGTCTTCCAAGGCGACGTCCAATATGACGTTTTGCCCCAAGGTTGCCGCGAGCGTCGGAACAGCCTCGATTGTACCTAGACGGCAAACCGGAACATTGCCTGAGTTGAGCAATGATTCGAATTCCGCCGCAGTTTCTGGCGTGGTTTCCACAAGGAATCGCGTGTTGGACTCGCTGAACAGCTGCTGTGTGGCGTTGAGGCCGTCCCCAGGCATGTTCGAAAGATCGATTCGCATGCCCAATCCGCCAGCCATCGCCATTTCGGCCGCTGCCACTGCGAGGCCGCCTTCGCTCAGATCGTGACACGATCGAATAAAGCCCGATTGGATGGCCTCGTGCATTCGCGCGAAGATCTGTTTTGCTGCGATCGAATCGACCGTCGGTACTTGCCCACCCGAGAGACCGCGAACCAGTGACAGGTGCGAGCCGCCAAGTTCATCCTTGGTCACACCGACCAAGAATACTGGATTGCCAGCAGCCTTGGCGTCCATCGTCACTGCCTTTGAGACATCATCGATTTGTCCCATCGCGCTGATCAACAGGCTTGGCGGGATCGAGATGGTCTCTTTCTCCCCTTCGGGATTGTGAAAGCTGAACTCATTGTTCAGGCTGTCCTTTCCGCTGACGAAGGGAGTCCCCAAGGTGATGGCCATGTCCTGACATGCGATTGCCGCACGTACCAGGGAGCCGAGCGTTTCGGCGCGATCAGTGTATCCCCAGCAGAAGTTGTCGAGAATCGCGATCCTCGAGGGGTCCGCTCCCACGGAAACGGCATTCCGCATGGCCTCGTCGATGGCAGACGCCGCCATATGGTAGGTGTCAAAGTCGCCATAGTGTGGGTTCATTCCGCATGAGATCACCAGTCCTCGTCGACTCTCCATGCGGGGACGAATCACCGCAGCATCTCCGGGCCCATCGCATTGAGGACCCACCAGTGGTTTGACGACACTGCCCCCTTGGACTTCGTGATCGTACTGGCGAATCACCCACTCCTTGCTGGCCACGTTGAGGCTTCCCATCACGTCCAGGAGGATCTGGCGATGATCGTCGGCGCTCCCTTCGGCCATGTCGATTGGCTCGACGGGCGCTGGTGAGTAGATCGCGTCGCGAATCACGGGAGGTCGCCCATCGTGCAAGAAACTCATGGCGATGTCGCCGACAACGTTTCCGTGATAGGTCAACTGCAGTCGTCCAGTTGGAGCGAATCGGCCAAGGATGGCAGCCTCAACACCTTCGCTTTCGCAAAGCTCTCTTAGTTCGTCCCAGCTGTCCTGAGGCACGGCGAGAACCATCCTCTCTTGAGCTTCGGAAATCCAGATTTCTGTGTAGGTCAGGCCTTCGTATTTCAACGGTGCCTTCTCAAGCCAGACTTCGGCACCGACCTCTTCCCCCATTTCACCTACGGCGCTGGAGAAACCACCGGCGCCGCAATCGGTGACAGCGTTGAATAGGCCGCGATCGCGGGCCTGCAGCAGCACGTCCAGCACCATTTTTTCAGTGATCGCGTTCCCGATTTGAACCGCTCCCCCCGACAACGATTCTGACTCGCTCGTCAATTCGGCGGAGGAGAAGGTAGCGCCGTGGATGCCATCGCGACCCGTACGTCCTCCGATCGCGACGATCAGGTCGTCCGGCTTGACTTCTTTTTCCTCCATCCCGACTGGGATCATTCCAACGTTGCCGCAGTAGACCAGCGGATTGCCGAGATAACGCGGATCAAAGTAGACCGCACCGTTAACGGTTGGGATTCCCATGCGGTTGCCGTAGTCGCGAACACCTGCAACCACACCCTTCATGACCCGACGGGGATGCAAAACACCGGGCGGCAACGAATCGGTATCCGTTTCGGGCGGTGCAAAGCAGAAGACATCTGTGTTGCAAACTGGTTTCGCGCCCATCCCTGTTCCCATCGGGTCACGGATGACGCCGCCGATTCCCGTATTCGCGCCCCCGTAAGGTTCCAATGCCGAAGGATGGTTGTGTGTTTCGACCTTGAAGCAAGCGTGGTAGTCGTCGTCGAAGGTTACCACTCCGGCGTTGTCCTTGAAGACACTGACGCACCAATCGTCGTCTCCCAACGTGTGTCGGATCGTCTGCGTGGCCGCAAAGATCGTTTCTTTGAGCATGTTGTCGTACTGACGCTCATCCAGCTCCTCGGCTCCATTGAGACTGGGGCCGCGGTAGTGAATTCGGCCAGCCAAGGTCTTGTGACTGCAGTGCTCCGACCAGGTTTGAGCCACCGACTCGAGTTCGATGTCCGTTGGGTCGCGACCGATGGACACGAAGTGGGCTCGGATGGTTTGCATCTCAACGAGCGTCAGATAGAGCTGACCTTCGCGGGACAACCGATTCAGTCCTTCGTCGTCCAAGTCACGGATGGGAACGGTGACGAGCTGAAACTGATAGGGAGCACCTAGATCGAGTTGGTCCATTTCGAGCGGTCCAACAACGACTTGCTCAATCGCATCGTTGGACAACGCCCGCCGACAAATGGAATCGAGCGAGGTGTCGGCAACGTCACCGAGCCAGTACTTTCGCAATGTGCGAACCGCATGCACGTCGAACCCAGCATCTTGTGCAGCCCCGATGGTGCTCGCAGCCACAGGGTCCATCACGCCTGGCTTGGGCAGCACATTGACCAATGTGGTCTGAGTTCCCGGAGGCTCGTTCAGCACGTCTTGGCCCGCGATCGCAACGACCGACCGCTCCGTGACAGAGTCACACAGAAGCGTTTCGGCCAATCGGGTTGCTTCGTCGTGCGCGAAGTTACCTTGGACCAGAAAGCTCTTCGCGTAGGCGACCGAGACGTCTTGTCCCAAGCCTAACTCGGCGATCTCCTCGGCCGTTCGAGTCGCTTCGCGGTCAGCTTGATCCTCAGCGGGGTAAATATCGATTTGCCAAAGCGGCATGTTCTCAGACCTGTGATTCTGTGCGAGTTCGTCCTAGGGCGTTTGTTCCTTGATCTCTTTGGCTGCAGTTAACCAGCGGTGAATCGCATCGTCGTCCGCAGCCGACAGCAGCCGACGCAGTTGCTCGAGTTCGGAAGCAAAACGATCCAGCTCTTGTCCAATGGCAGCTCGATTCTCTCGGCAAATGGCAGTCCAAAGTGTTGGATCTCCGGCGGCGACGCGGGTGATGTCCCGCCATCCGCTTCCGACCAGTGACCGAGCCTCGGGCTGGGCCAATCTGGCGACCAAGGCGGACACCAAGTGTGGCACGTGACTGATCGCTGCCAAGTGGGTGTCGTGCTCGGCAGGCGTCATTTCATGCGTTTGCCCGCCGGTTAGCTGCCAGAATCGCCGCGCCTTCTCCAGCTGGGCGTCCGGCGTGCGAGGGCCAGGGGTGATCACCACGACCTTTCCCTCAAAAAGCGACTCAGTCGCGTGCTGGGGGCCTGACTTTTCTGACCCGGCGATGGGGTGGGCGGCGACGAATCTTGCTTCGGCCTCCGGATCGGCCGCCACCGCGTCCACAATCTGTGATTTCGTGCTCCCGACGTCCGTCACCAAGCAATCCCGGGGTGCTGCTCGCGTCGCTTGGATCGCCATCTCCGCAATCTTGTCGACCGGGGCAGCGACCACGACGACATCACTTTCACGGCACGCCACGTCGACCGAACCGACCGCTTGATCAACGATGCCAAGTTCGGTCAGGGTCTTTTGCTTGGCTTCGCTTCGCGCGAAGCCGACGATCGTCGCCGTTGGACAGACACGGCGAATCGCCAAGGCCACACTGCCGCCGAGCAATCCCACACCCAAGATGGTTACCCGCCGGGGCCATTCGAGTTCGGCTGCATCAGACATGAAGGTATCGAGCGTAGACGGAAACTTGCATTGCGAGAAAGAACACGAACGGCGCCGCGACTGCCTGCCGTGGTGTTGGCTGTCGAGACCGAGCCGGCGATCGGTCTATAGATCGGGCAGTTGATGCCCCATCTTCTCGCGTTTCGTTTCGAGGTAACGCTGATTGTGCTCATTCACAGGAGGAACGATTGGGACCTGGTCAACGACACGTAGATCGAATCCACGCAGATTGAAGGCTTCGGTCTTTTTCGGATTGTTGGTCAATAAACGAACTTCGTTGAGTCCCAGGTCTTTTAGGATTTGCAGCCCAATGCCGTAGTCTCGCATGTCTGCTTTGAACCCCAGGGCGTGGTTCGCTTCCACCGTGTCGAGTCCGCTGTCCTGCAGTTCATAGGCGCGAATTTTCTGCGTGAGGCCAATCCCGCGTCCTTCTTGCGGAAGGTAGACCAACGCGCCGCGGCCTTCATTGCTGATCATGTTCAACGCCATGTGCAATTGATCGCCGCAATCACAACGCAGAGACGCAACCAGGTCACCGGTGAAGCAGCTGCTGTGCATCCGAACCAGCGGCGCGGCGCCTGGTTCGCTCAGGTCACCAAAGACCAAAGCAATCGGCTCCTGCGACTCGTACTGAACGCCATACACAATGATTTTGAAATCGCCGTACTTGGTCGGCAATTGGGACTCGGCATCACGGCGGATAAGCTTCTCGCTGACACGACGATGCGCGATCAACTGTTCAATGCTGATGATCTTCATGTCACGCTGCTTCGCGATCTCGGCCAAACCGTCTCGTGACGCGCGATCACCCGTTTCGTCGAGTACTTCGCAGAGTGCTGCGGCAGGTGCCAAACCGGCCATTCGCGCCAAGTCGACGGCAGCTTCGGTGTGGCCTGCTCGACGGAGAACGCCGCCCTGTTTGGCCAGCAGTGGGTAAACATGTCCGGGACGAACGAAATCATCGCTCTTGCAATCAGGCGACGCGAGTCGGCGAATCGTGTCGCTCCGCTCGGTGGCCGTGATGCCCGTCTTGGCCTCACGGATGTCGATAGGGGTCAAGAAAGCTGTCTTCAACGGCGCATCATTTTGCAGGACGACCGGGTTCAGCTCCAAGCGTTTTGACACTTCAGGCAGGATCGATACACACAACTGTCCCCGTCCCGACAACATGAAGTTGACCACTTCTGGAGTCGCTTTTTCCGCAGCACAGATGTAGTCCCCCTCGTTTTCCCGATCTTCGGCGTCAACGACGATGACCACCTCGCCTCGGCGAATGGCTTCGACCGCCTCGGGCACCGTATTTAACTCGACTGACATACTTTGTCCGCTGGATTGAGATTCGACCCGCCTCGTCAACTTCGTATTATACGGGCAGGCTAGATTCCTCCCACCTCCCGCCCGACACGAAAACTCGGCACGAAAAACTACGCATGAAAAATCAGTTGTTGCTTGACGCCACGTTCACGCGTGTTGCCGACTTTTCGCAGCGAATCCTCGCCCCTGCCTTGGTCATTTGCTGGGCTTTTACGAGCGAAATTCCGTCCGTTTGCGCGGAACAACCGTCCGAGTCGAGCCAGGACACTTCCGACAAGTCTCCAGGCAATGACGCCGATCGGGGCAAGCAAGTTCGCGTCGAGCGAAATTTGCGTTTCAGCGATCAAGACGGAAAGGCTGGACTTTGCGATGTCTATTTGCCGGCCGTCGAACCGCAGGAGCAAGGTTACCCCGTGGTGGTCGTCGTCCATGGTGGTGGATGGATCAGCGGAGATAAATGGACACTCGAAACGTATTCGAAGCTGCTTGCTGAACGTGGCATCGCGGCAGTGACCATTAACTATCGACTGGCACCTGACCACAAGTTTCCAGCGCAAGTCGACGATGTTCGTTCCGCATTGATATGGGCCAAGCAGAATGCACAACGATTCCAACTGAACCCCGAGTGCTTGGGGATCTTCGGCTATTCGGCGGGTGGCCATCTCTCGACGCTCGTCGCCTCACTCGCGGATGAATCGGCGGAAGTCCAAGCCGCGGCCAGTGACTGGTCAAGCCACGACGAGAAGTGGAAACAGTTGCCCAACATTCGCGCCGTCTGCGCCGGAGGGCCTCCCTGCGATTTTCGTTCCCTCCCCATCGACAACAGTGCGCTGGCATACTTTCTGGGCGGGTCGCGTCGCGAGTGTCCCGAGATCTATGTCTCTGCTTCGCCAGCTGCACACGTGTCGCCGGCTGATCCCGTGACACAGATCATCCATGGTGACAGCGACCTGCTTGTCCCATTGAAAGGTAGTCAACAGTTCCATGAAGCGCAAGTCGCCGCTGGCATCGACAGCCGACTAGAAGTGATGGCGAATCAAGGGCACATGGTGACTTTTCTGAATCCAGAGACTTGCAATAAAGTGGTCGACTTCTTTCACGAGGTGTTCGAATCGAATCCGACAGACAAGTGAGACTCGGTCGAAGGATCGTCTTGACCGCATGGGAGGCGGCGACCCCGAAAGGTGATCACACATCGCACTGACGCCGAAACGCAGCCATGAGAAGCTCGGACGCCTCGCTTGGAATCCCGCATCGACGGCCAACAATACCGCGACGGTGAAGAAGACGGAAATCAAATCAAGGTGACCACTGTTGGCAAATTCCGTGATCACAAGTGGACACCAACGATAGGTGAGTCCAGACGTCGCCCGGCCAACAACCGTTGGCTTCCACCACGCTGCTCACGTCATTCCGCATGCGCTTATCCGCTGGTCAGTTCGGAAGGAATCGACACAAGAACGAAGTGAGTCGATCCACTTGCCTCGGCAGAAATACCGGCACACCCTCCAGAATCTCCGATTCCGTCTGAACGGACTCGCATCGCCTCTTGAGGAGTGGAGAGACGGCCATGAAAGTGCGAATTGTGCGTTCGTTTGCTTCCAGGTGAAACTGAAAACCGAAGATCCGTTCATCGATGGAATACGATTGGTTCACGCACGTCGCAGATTCGAATAACTGGATTGCTCCCGAGGGAATTTCGAACGTGTCCTGGTGCCATTGAAAGACAGTCATCTGATCCGTGAAAGCAGCATTGGCGATTGCCGATTGGTCGGACACTCGCGACACCTTGTGCCAGCCAACTTCCGGTTGCTCGTTGCGTCGTACGTTCGCGCCCAAAGCGGAAGCCAGAATCTGTGATCCAAGGCAAATGCCCATCACTCGACGATCTTGGTCGACGTACTTGCGAATCAGTGCCTGCTCGTCAGCGATCCACTCGGGAATCTTCTCAGCGGTCAATCCATAGGGACCGCCGAGCGTGATCATCGCATCGCATTCGACCGACTTCGGAATCGGATCCTTGCGATCGATTCGGACCGTGACGACTTCATGCCCAAGAATATCAAGCACAGGTTGGGCGGCGGCGAGTGAATCTGCCGCGCTGTGCTGAACGACGAGGATTCGGATGCCAGACACAGAGGGGACCAGGATGGGCGGTGATGAAGGGAACGGTCGACGTGGCGTGCGCGAGCAATCTGCCTCGCTGAGTTCCGTTTTCGCCTATCTCAGGTCGATATGATAGCGGTGGCATTTGGTGCAGGAATCACCGGCAGCGTGTGGCGTGTGACAATCGACGCAAGCCTCGCGTCCCAGCGGAGCAAAGTCGACGGCGCCGCCCATGGCGTTCGTGAGTTGCGAGTTGTTTTCGACGCGATGACAGTGACGACAATCAGCGAGTTGGGCCACATTGAGATGGGAGCCGTGGGAGAACTTCGTGAATTCGCTTCTGCGTCCGATCAGAGGCATGCTGAGCCATGTTCCGCCAGCTTCCACCGCACCAGAATGACAAGCAGTGCATGCGGCGACGGACCGAGTCTTCAATAAACGCTCTCTCACCGAATCGCCGGGCGGAAGTTGTGCGAGCATTTCGATGGTCGCTTTCAACACCGGGTCGTCATGTCCGGCGCCGCGATATCGAATGGCCAGTGAGACATCATCACGGTACCATCCGCCCAGCGGCAGCATCGACGCGGCATCGAAGGTCGGTTGGTCGTCATGGTCAGCCGTGGTCGCTTGCAACAGCGGATCATTGGCCAGCGGATCATTGGCCAGCGGATCAAGGTGAGCCCCCGAGTCCAGCGGGTCTGCGAGGAGCGAATCTGTTGCGATGGATTCATCAAGCAACGTATCCAATCGTTCGTGCCCGTCGCCAATCGGTCGTTGAAAATTCATCTGTCGAATCGTTTGCGTTCGCCCAGTTGTCTGGGCTCCCCTATTCGACGAATCGAACCACTTCGACGTGGCTTGCTGGATCAGCTGAGGAGAGAGCGATTGCAGCATTTCGGCGACGTGATCGCCACCATGCCCGGACTGTTCAGTACGCTCGGTAAAGACCGTCTGCCCATCCTTTGCAAATGCATCGAGCAGCGTCCTGAGCCCCCGAGCCAAGGTGATGGCCGACGCCACCGACTCGGCATTGCTTGAAGAGACGTCGCTGAAATTCCTGGACGGTATCTTCCGCAAGGCCGTCGCCATGACCGGATCGTGTCGAATGTACAGTTCTGCCAGAGGTGTTACCGTGCCGTCAAAGAAGCCCGTCGCGGCTTCGGGCCACGGTTGCACTTCTGCCGCAGCGTCCTCCGATAGCGTCGGCAAAGCGAGCAGATTCAGCCCCTCGCTCGCCTCTAGTTTCAGACTCGCGTCATGGCACGACTGACACGCTTGTTCGAAACTCGTCGTTCGACTGAGTTCGTTGTTCGCGGTGCGGGCATGGCAGGTTGCACAGTCGAATCGTGTGCTTGTTGAACCATCCAGGGTCGCGGGGAAGTGCTTCTCAGCATGCGTCGCGTGGTTGAACGCGATCGTGCCCCCACGACCGTAGGGCCACTGTACCCAATCGGGGTGAGCCGTGGCGAAGCCGCCAAATCGATCGGCATGACAGGTTTGACACTGTTGATCTGAGATGGCCAAGAGGTCACCGGATGGGCCCTGGTGTTCACGATGGCACGTCGCACACTCGACGTCGTCCTGAGCGACTGCGGGTCCCGGCAGCAGATCGTGCCAGGACGAATCGGTTGAATCTTTGGAAACAAATCGTCTTCTTGCGAGAAGCAGTTCTTGGAGCGACTCGGAAGGGAGATTGTGAGCCAACATCGCGGTGTCACGTTCGATCGATCCGTGATGACAGGTCAGGCAACGATCCGATTGGCTCACACCTTGGTGCGCTTTGTTCGATGCGTCGAACCACGATTTGCCGGATGCGGAAGCTTGCGGATGGCAGGCGCCGCAACGTTGCGAGTCGAGCGTCCCTGCCAGAATCTGAGCATGCGGCGTGGTTAGATCGCCGGGCTTCATGATCGTCGCGTTGAACGGGCTCAACGTCGTGACCAACAGGCAAACGATGATCAGGCCCATCGTAGCCAACGTCAACTGTTTGCGACGTCCATGCCAGGAACGTCGGGGTCGACATGCCTCCGCTAACGGACAAGTGCCTTTCGAGTCGGGGCCGTGAGGACAAGCTTGCGTTTGGTTCTCATGTCCACAGGCCCAGCGGTCTCCCGGTCGATCATTCGCCGGCGGTGAAAGCTGTGGCTCCGTGTGACGTGTGCGAGATCGATTCGATAATGGCTCTCGCGAATTCATGCGGCAAATCGAACCGCCATGATCGCGTGTATGATGCCGCCAACGACCAGAGCCAACGAAAACATGCTATGAAACGCCACCCACCATCGGAGACGCAGCTGTAACGCGAATTGATAGTCGAGATCATCGCGACGACGAACCAATGCGGCGAATCGGCCCGACGTTCCACGATCCTCGGATTCGAGGTACCGGTTCAAATCATTCAGGCCGTTCAGCAGCCGTCGGCGGCGTGCGCCCGTTGGCATCAGGACGTACGCAAAAGACGGGCGCGAGTTGAAGAACGGATTCAGGTACTTGCCGTAATAGCTGCCAAGGACCGGTATCCCTGCCTGATCGCTCAACTCGTCCAGTAGATTTCGAGCATGGTCGGCGATCTGATTTCGGTGCCAGTCGACGCGATCGAAGCGATGCTGGCCCTCGACGGCGGTTAATCGTTTAGGCAGCGTTCGAGATGCATACAGTCCATAGAGACCGCTTGCGGTCACCAAGAGAAAAAGCAGCGAGAGGCTGCACTCGAACACACCGTTGCCAATGAGCGACGGTACATGCATCCAATACACTCCGGCAGCAAACAGGCCCGTGTAAATATGGACTTGGGTCCACGTGCTAACGGTTCCAACTGGCAGGAATGGGATTCGTCGACGGGCTCCGAACAATGCCAGGAGTAGTACGCAACCCAGCACGATACCGCCGGTCAAGAAGGCGTCGTTGGCAAGTCGACCGTCTTGTAGCCAGACGAAGAACGCGACGACTGAAAGAGCAATCAGCGTGATGGCAATCGCGATGCGCCGGCGGGCTCGAAAGGTGGGGGCGTACATGGGTTCAGCTCCGTCGGTCCAGCCACTGTTGCAACGGCTTTGATTCGCTTAGATCGATTCGAACCAATGCGTCGTGGGGGCATGCCGAGGCACACGCTGGCCCGGAGGGCTGCTTGCTGCACATGTCACACTTTGTGGCCTTTTGAATCGGTTTGTCGGTTTGCAGATCCCGATAGGCTCGCCCCTGAGGATCAAAGACCTCCGTCATTCGAATGTTCTCGTACGGACATGCCGACGCACACGTGCCGCAACCGACGCAGATTGATTCGTGAATCTGTACCACGCCAGTTTCTTCATCACGCGAAATTGATCCGGTTGGACAGCCGATCATGCAGACCGGGTCGCTGCACTGCATGCATGCCTGCACCACCTGCATGCGATCGTGAGCCACACCTTGTCGTACGAAACGAGGGTTCCCGTCGTGGACGCTGGCGCAGGCCCGAACGCAGTCGTCGCAGCGAGTGCAGCGATGCAAATCGATCACCATCGCTTGGCGACCATTGTTCATGCGATTCTGGACGATGAATTCAATCAATCCCGTTTGCTGAAACTGCTCGCCCGACACACTCTGGACGTCGTCCTTTGTCGTTTCGCCACGTGACTCGTTCCGCTGTTTACGACGGCGATCTTGTTGGTCGTCGCGCCGCTTCTCAGCAGGTTGGATCAATAGGTCGGCCGCCGAGGAAGGCAACTCGCTACGACGAACGTGTGGCAAGACCTCCTCAGCGAACGTTTCCGCTGGAATGAAGAGGGCATCGAGGAAGCCGACGGCACGCAAGGAATGTTGCAAGTTTCGCGTTGGGGAACTTAACGGCTTCAAGGTGTTGTAGGAGAGTTCCTCCAGACCGAATACGTGTCCTTTGCCCATGTACGCGGTGGTGCGATGGGATGCGCCATAGTGTTGCGAGAGACGTCCGAAGCCGCTCCGAACAATGATCAGGTCGGTGGGAGTACGTCCTTCTTCACAGACGACGGGTTCCGATTCGATTTGTTGCTCAACCGGTAGGGTCCGCGTCTTGCGATAATCGGCATTCCATTCCAGACGTCCGAAGGAGCGGAGTTGCGTTGCGTTGGCCACGCGCGTGAGGCTCGCTTCCGGGAGATGCCGAAGCAACGGGACTTCCCGAAGATGCACTCCAAGCCAATGCTTTCGATAGTGCGCATCCAAACTCTCCGCGAAACGGATATCTCGACGAAGGATTCTCAAACCCTGCCAGCGGATTTCAAGCAGTGTCGCTTCCGTGTCGGCGATAACCGTGGCGGTGCGTGGGGATCGGTACATCGCGGCGACTTCACCAAACAGTTCGCCCGGACCAAGTTCGACGGACTGGTGATCACGCAGGACCACATTGAAGTCTTGCAAGAAGACGGCGGGTCGGTCGTCCACCTGTCGAATCGTGCCCGACGGTTGAATTGAGTCGAGATTGGTCGTGACCTCGTGGGGTTGCCTGGCCTCCGCCACCGCAGATCGGCGGAAGAAGCCTTTGAGTGCGTCAGTCCAAGAAAGTGTTTCGGATGGCGTGCGGCCCAATTGCGTCGGTGACAACGAATCGACCATCACACGCACGCTGCCCGCAAGGACCAGGAACGCACTGTTTCCGTAGTCACCTTCGCGAACGATGACTTCACCGGGCTCGCAACGTTGAATGCGGCAATCGTTGCGAAGAATCCCTTCCAGCGGCATGCTGCGAGGAAACGACTTGGAATCCATGCTGGCGAACGGTTCCCGGGAGCGCAGCCACGAAACGTCTGCGTCATCCATTGACGCATCCATCGGTTCGCTCCATCGCTGGGGACGGCGCACGGCGATTGATTTTCCCGCCTCCATAAGCCGTTTCACTACCGAGATCGGGCCTCGAGCGTCAAGACGAACCAGTTTCCTGAGTCGATTGAGGGCTCGTTGCCGCACGCAGTTTCACGAATTATCGGCGAGGCCCTCCACGAAGACGCAACGGGAGCGGTGTGCCAGGGGCATCGAATGATACGCGCGGCTTGCCCTCTTTCGTGTGCGACGAAATCAGCCAAACTACGCAACATGTTCCCGCATTTGGGTTTCCGGTCGTCGTGAATCGGGCACGTTCCAGTACGGAATGGCGATCCACGGCAAGGATTTGATGCTTGTATGCGACGTCTTCGATTGGGACGCGCAACTGATCGATCCTCCTTAAATGAAGTGAGGTTTTCTCCGATGACGAATGATTTGAAAGCAAACCAAGCTGGCAATGAGCTGGACGATCGACCAAGAATCGGGATTCTGACTTCGGGAGGTGACTGTCCCGGACTCAATGCCGTGATTCGGGCGGTCACGAAGACGGGATTTTGGTTGGGTTATCAGGTGATCGGGTTTCGCCAAGGCTTCGAGGGCCTGATTGATCCGATTCAATACGAAGTACTGAGTCCACAGAGCACGGCCGGCATCCTCGTCCAAGGCGGAACGATCCTGGGTTCCACCAACAAAGGTCGATTTGGGGCGCGAGTTGGCAAGGATGGACGTGCCGAATTGGCTCCGGGGCTCCTCGACCAAGTGCGAGACACTTTCGAACGGTTCAAGTTGGAGGGACTGATTATCGTTGGCGGCGATGGTTCACTCTCCACTGCGTTGCAGTTCCACGAGGCAGGACTTCCGGTGGTGGGTGTTCCGAAGACGATTGACAACGATCTGTCCTGCACCGCCTACACGTTCGGATTCAATAGCGCCGTCCTCTGCTGTTCTGATGCACTTGATCGGTTGCACACGACGGCCGCCAGCCATGGCCGCGTGATGGTCTTGGAGGTGATGGGACGCCACACTGGTTGGATTGCCTTGCATGGGGGGATTGCGGGTGGTGGCGATGTGATTTTGATCCCCGAGATTCCATGGACGTACGAGAATATCGTTGC